>NZ_JBCGDO010000003.1:0-226526 GCF_038739835.1 Flavobacterium aureirubrum | reverse complement strand
GTTTTAAAACAAGAATATTAGCAAAAATTACAGCATTAACTTTAGTTCAATATATCAATAAATTCATCTTTGATAGACCAATAAATAATATTAAAAATCAAATAATTTAATTACACCCAACGGGTTAATATATAAAAATTATAATTCTGTTTTTATTAAATGTCAACAAAAGGGCTACTTTAAAGAAGATTTACACGCTATAGCTTATAGCGCATCAATATGGCGTTCAAAAAACAAAATTTGATGTAAAGTTTTTTTGAAAAGTTTGTCATCTATAAAGGCCAAGCCTATTTTTTTTGTAAATAAAAAAAGACTTTACATTTCTGTAAAGTCTTTCTAATAAAGCTCCCCCTCTTGGGCTCGAACCAAGGACCCTCTGATTAACAGTCCCTTCAAGTTATGTTGTGTATACTTGCTTTTTGTTTCTTTTTATCTGAATATCAGTTAAATAACAATTTTCCATTTTCTTTTGTTTTCTGATTTTTAGCTTTTATAATGACAAATGTTTTACAAATGTTTTACAAGGATTTAATCAAATTACTGATTGAACTTTATGTAGAATTCATTTTCAGGGTAAATTTCCATATTCCAAAGTAAATCCCAAAACAAACTTGATAGCTGTAAAGCTCCTTTAAAATCTTCACGCCGAATAAAGATGTGTATATCATCCCAAAAATAAATGACAATATCATTTTGGGGAATATTTATGTAATTAGTAGTATGCCAATTTATTGCAATAAGCTCTTCTTGCTCAAAATAAACAGCAACTTTATCCAGCCATTTTTTGACTTTTTTTACAGAATTTGAAATGGTATCAAACTCCTCAACTTCATCAATATAAAATGATTCTAGTATTTGGAGATCAACTATTCGTTTCATGTACTTATACCTATCAATAAACTCAATTTCTTTTTTATATCTTCCGCTTAAGTCAGCATACGTTAGAGGTTCCAACATTCCTTTTCCATTATCAAATTCCTCAATACAATATTTTATTGCTCTTTGATATAAGGCTTCATTATTTATTAAAAAATCTCTGATTTCATTTACATTTGAAATATAGGGGTACGCAAATTTGGATAATTGAATTTCGTAATCTTTTATTTCATTCAAAATTAAAATCTTTTCCAAGTCCATTTTAGGCGGTAATTTTTTGAATATAGGTGTTGTCTTTTACTCTTTAATATTGTGGTATTCCAACATGGTTTGCAATCTAGTATTGAAAGGCTGTAATTCCTCAGTACAAAATTTGTTTTTATACTTAGTTATTAAAGGATTAAAAGTTTCTTCTAATACAATAAATTCTTTGAAATCACTAAGTTCAATTTTAATTCCTAATTCTTTTGACACAACTATTTTATCTCCTTCAATTTTGCCTTCTTCCCATTCAAAATGGGAGCAATAAAAATGTTCTGCATATTGATAGACGTTTTCATAATCAAGCAGCCATTCTATGACCTCTTCATCATTTTCTTGGTCTAAGAGTTTGTATCTGTTATTGGCTTCAATTATGGTTTGTTCATGTTCTAAAAAACTAACTAAACTTTTAAATTCATGAAAAACCCAAATCAACTCTTGCATACAAAAATCATTATATGACTGTTGCGCTATAGTTTTATAGTGGTTTTTGTACCAAGAGACATATTCCGCTTTTTTAGGAATATAGTTTGATGATGGGGTTATTTCATTAAGAATTTGAAGGTAAATATTGGTTATTATAGTCATGCTCATTAATCTTTACTTTTTAGTGAAATTTTAATATTTTAGTTCAGTATACCTTCGATAGTGGTATTGTTAAAATTTTCTGAAATTTCATCAAAAATCAAGTTGTCTAATCCATGAATTCTATTGGTAAATTTAAAAATATAATCAAGATTCCATTTTATTGATTTATTATAGCTTAAACGATGCCAACCCCATTTATCTTCAAATCGTTCTATTAATTCAATACTCCAAGGCAACGAAGGATTAGAGCTTAAATCATCCCAATTCCATCTGTCTTCATATTTTTCTAAAAGTTCTACACTCCATGGTAATGATAGATTTTCACTTAAACCAAATATAATAGCTTCAAAATATTCATTATTATCGTTAATACCAAAAATCCATTTATCTTCAAATCGTTCTATTAATTCAATACTCCAAGGCAATGAAGGATTAGAGCTTAAAGAATACCATTCAATATATTTTTCATAACGTTCAATTAATTCTATAGTCCAAGGGAAATTAGTGAGTTTACAGAAGTAATGTATACGATATTTAAATTTCCATGTTTTATTATTCTCAAATATTTCAATCAATTGGTTGCTCCATGGCAAAAAAGGATTTTCTGCCAAATGTTGCCAATCCCATTTATTTTTATATTTTTCAATTAATTCAATACTCCAAGGTAATGCACTATTTCTAGTTAACATTCGCCAATCCCATCTATCTTTATAAAGCTCTATCAAATCAATGGTCCAAGGTAATAACTTATTAGAGCTTAAAGTAGACCAAGCCCATTTGTTTTCATATCGTTCAATTAATTCTAAACTCCATTCAAAAAAACTACTTCTGCTCAAATTTATCCAATTCCAGTTATTTTTAAATTCGTCAATTAATTTAATACTCCATGGAATAACACTATTTTTACTTAAACTCTCCCAATCCCATTTATCTTTATATTGTTCTATTAATTCAATACCCCAAGGTAATGATAGGTTAGAACTTAAATTATGCCAATCAGTATTACCAAATCCCCATTTCCAATTATTTTTAAATTGTTCTATTAATTCAATACTCCAAGGTATTGAAGTGTTCTTACTTAATATATTCCAGTTCCATTTATCTTCAAATCGTTCTATTAATTCAATACTCCAAGGCAATGAAGGATTAGAGCTTAAAGAATACCAAGTCAATTTATCTTCATATCGTTCTATTAATTCAATACTCCAAGGTAATGAAGTGTTTTCGCTTAATGTGTACCAAGCCCATTTGTTTTCATATCGTTCTATTAATTTGTATTCCCAAAATAAAGACTTATTATCAATTAAACATTTTAAAAAAAACTCACACCTAAAATGCCATAATATACTTTTTTCAAAAAGTTCAATTAATTTTAAATTCCAAGAAATAGCATTATTCCGCGCCAAAGTATACCAATCACAATTGTTGATCAAAAACTCAATAATTTCAACTTCTGATGGTAATGAAGTATTGTTGGCTAATAATTCCCAATTCCATTTATCTTTATAATACTTTAATAGTTGAATACTCCAAGGCAACGAAGGATTAGAGCTTAAATCATCCCAATTCCATTTATTATTGAATGTTTCAATAATTTCAAAATTCCAAATAATAGAGGAATTTGAACTTAAATTTTTAAAATTTAACCTTTCACAATTTTTGATTATTTGATCTATGTTTAAAGGATAATATTTTGAAATTAAATCAAATAATTTTAGCGGATTATTTTTAAATAATTTGACTATTTTTTCATCTTTGTCTTTAAGATCAAAAGAATAATTTGATAAAAAATCGTGATTTAAAAAATTATTTAGAATAGTTAATCGATAAAGAATGAATTTGTCCCCAATAGAATTTTCTTTAACAATAGGTTTACTTAAAACAAGATTATCTATTTCAGGATTTATATTTATCTTTTTTAAAGTTTCAACTTCAGCTCCAATACAAATAAGATTTTTTTCTTTGCCTTTAACCCATGCATAAGCCCAAAACCTCCCGTCTAAATAAGGAATATCATTATTAATAAAGTCAATAGTAGAACTTGTTGTAACATCTACTAATAATTCTTTTAAAGTTGCCATTTAATAATATTTATACAAACTATTAACAATTAATTTAGCAGATATATAATTAATATTGACTATTCTCTAGACTAAAAAGGAATATTATCAATTTCATCCTCTTCTATTTTTTTTGTGATATAACTATATTCCGAATTTGGATTGGCATCATACATTGCAATGGCTTCTTCTTTTGAAAATCCTTGTTTAATGTATTTCACATATTCTTCACCTACACAATCACAAACTGCTTTGTTATCAGTTTTTAAGAAAGAAAAACAGAATTGTATTCTGTGAATTTTTCCATTATGAGAATCAAGCATCAATCCGGCTTTGGTTTTATCTGTAAATTCTTGTGGCATTCTAGGAAATGTTCCAAGGTTTAATATTACAATATTTTTTCCAAAACTACATCCAATGCATTGATCATAAATAACATCATTAATCTTTGTAGTTTTGATTTTTGTATGATACCATTTTAAAAAGTCTATTTTAGACGCTTCAATAATTTCTAAATTATCATCTTCAATTTCAAATATTCCTTTTTCTTCTAATAGATTTTCAAGCGCGAATATATCTGAATTTTTACTAGCCAATGTAAATTGCTTTATCAATTCTATCGTATCCTGTATAAAAGTAATTTGGTTCATATTATGATTTAAAAAGGAACATTATTAGGTGAACCTGGTTCATTGTATTCATGAAGATAAATTCTTTTGTTCAAACCCTCAATTTTGTTTGCAGTTTTTAAATCAGCACATTCTGCTACTCCAATAATTTTGTCTACATCATTTTCAAATAATAGGTTCATGTAATTTTTACTATTATTACCAACAAGAATATGCCCATAGCAACCTTTATTACATCTATTACAAATACCTAAATTAGGTTTAAGAGAAGTATCTCCTTGTTCTATGAATTTATTGAATGCAATTGCCATGTCTTTCAATAAAAATAATCGTTTGGACTGTTTATAATCCTCCGTATAAATATAAAATTCTTTGAACATTTCTATGTCAAGTCGCATTGTTGCCTCTAATAGCACTTTTTCCAATTCAATCATAGAAATAGACATGAGTTCATTTTCTTCTTTATTCAACATAGTTTTGCTTAGGATTACTTTTCCCTTTTAAAAATCTTTCTCCTTGTTCATTGTCTAAAAATTCAAATGAAAATCCACCAAACCTTGGATATTGTTTAATATAATACGTTTTACCTGGCTTTGCATTTATGACAAATATATCTTCATTGTGGGCAGCTCCTAATGTAGCTCCTGCATGAATAAGTTGAGTATTTCCTATGGTATGTTTGCCTTCTTCTACATCCCAACATAGAAAACCATTGCCCCCTGTTTTTCCAATTAAAACATCATCGCAAAATAATGAAGTTGATACAGCTCCACCAGAAAATCCGGTTCTAATAACATAAATTCTTGCTTTATTATTTTCTAGTGTTTTATTATGGGTGAAGTTTTGAAATTGCTTTGTAGAGGCACAAGAGCATGCAATAAGAATTAATAAAAATAAAATTATTTTTTTCATTTTATAAATGTATTATGTGGTTGTTAAAAATTACTTATAGTTATCATAAATGATAACCAAATAGACAAAAATAGAACAAATTTTGAGTTATCAAATAATACAACTCGAAAAGTTTAATGTCAGACAATTCTCTTCAAATAAATATTGGTCAACAAATCCAAAAACTCAGAGAGTTGAAAGGGCTATCACAACAAGATTTGGCTGCAAAATGCAATTTTGAGAAGAGTAATATGTCTAGATTGGAAGCAGGAAGAGTTAATCCTACACTTTCTACCTTAGAAAAAGTTGCCAAAGCACTTGACGTTTCCTTAGTTGAACTTTTTAACTTCTAAGAGTAACAAAAATTCCCCTTAAAATATCGCAGTTGTAGGCTAATACAATCTCTTTTACTTTATCATTTGTCAATAACTTACCTGTATATTTAAAATAGTCATAATCTATTCCGCTTTTGTCTGTTTTGGTTTCCATATACTCCAACTCAAATTCATGTAAAGCAAACTCTTCCCCAATACAAAATTGGTTTAAAATAAAATCTTCCATTGTAAATAAGTTGATTTATGCCCTATCAATATTGATATGACAAATGTAGTTATGAATTATAAGAGTTTAGGAGAGTTGCAAATTTGCAAGAGGAGTTTTAAAACATTTCTGGAGTTAATCGGTCAAAATTATTCCAAATGATGTCTTTTGTATTGAACAGAACAACTCTTTCTTCTTCTCCAGAACCCGATACAATGTAATATTTGGCAAAAGAAGCATCCATAATTTTATAAAATGCAGATTTAATTCTGGATAGGTGGGTGTAAATAGCTTTTGTTTCTATATTAATGACATCATCTATACTCTTAGACATTTTATCATAATCCAATTGGTTTGAAACTGAAGTGTAAATAGTAAGCAACTCTTTTCTGTAGTTGCTTAGTTCTTTTAAGTTAATGCCTTCAGGATGCTTTAGAAACAAGAAATAGATTGCTTTGGTTAAATGGCTCATCTCTACTTCTTTTTTAAAATATGGGAGTTGAATTTTATTTTGATAATCAATTTCTATTTTACTAATGCTATTAAAATCAATCTTTTGTGATTGTTTATTAAGTAAGTCTTTTAACACCGGAATTAGAAATAACAACTGACCACTATCTTTTAGGTCCGCTAATTTATTTTCTAACTCTTGAACAACTTCTTTAGCATCATCATCTAGCTGTTCTGTATAATCTATAGCCGGAAGGAAACTGGCAATCATATTATCCCCAAGACTATAGTCTACCCAATTATCAGTCACTATATACTTTATTGCTTCCTCAAAAAACAATTCATAGTCATGATTTGAGTTAGAATAGAAATAATCAGAAACTCCAATAACTCCTTTGTCATATTTAAAAAAAAGCAAACCTGAATTAATGTTACTTTTAAAATCAAGTAGATTTAAAAATTCCTCTGACTTTATTTGTGATGGAACATATTCATTTTTATCACTAATAAAGTTAATCTCCTCCTGAAAATTATTAAATACTTGACTTAACATTTTTTCATTGAAGTGTTCAGTAACTCTCTCAGGAAGTAGATAGTAGTTAAGTTGAGGGAAGTAATAAGAGATGAGCTCTTGTATATTAGTAGAGGAGCTTGAAATTAATGGAAAATAAATGAAATTAAGGTCATTTGCTGCAAACTTAGATTTAAGCATTTTGAAATTTCTCCTGATATACAGACTAAGCTCTTTGTTTTGCTCCTTTTCAAAATAAATAACATAATTGTCAGGGATTGTGAATTTATCCCCTAATCCAAGATTTCCAAATAATCCAGATTGTTCAACAACTATGTTTTTATTTTCCTGCATTTAAAATTATCATTTAAAGCAACTAATATAAAAAAGCTATTAATAATATATGGCTTTATAAATGAAAAATTGAAAATCATTCAAATTAAGGGCTATTTAAACAACCTTACGCTTTCAACTTAACTTTCCTTCATTAGAAAAGCTATAAAAACCATTTTTTGTTATAATCAAATGGTCTAATAAGTTTATCTCTAGTAAATCCGAACATTTAGCAATACTCTTGGTCAAAGTAATATCAGCTTCACTTGGCAGCAGTTTGCCGCTTGGGTGATTATGACACATTATAATTCCAGAAGCATTGCATTTTAAAGCTACTGCAAAAATTAATCTTTGGTCAACTATAGTTCCAGTAATGCCTCCTTTAGATAAAGGATAAATACCTAGCACTTCATTGGCTCTGTTTAATAACAATATTTTAAACTCTTCTTGCAATTCTATTGTGTCTAAATTCCATGAAGCTAATAAAACGTCATAAGCCTCTTCCCCTGATTTAATTTTTACTTTAGGAGTATCACTAGTGCTATAGGCTACTTTTATTTCAGACACATTTAATAGCGTTTTTTTCATTTCTGGTTGTAATTAGGTTAAAAAATTAAAAAAGTAAATAACCTATGCCTGATTATAGACATAGGTTATCTTTCTAATGCACTAATTGACCATTAGTTGAGAAGGAATTACCTTTTGGGGCATTGCTCATAAACTCCTCAATGGTAGTTTTGCTTTTCTCTGCAGTTTGAATAGGAGCTTCTTGCTCAACGTATTCAAATCTGTGTGATAGAGTAATGACTTCACCTGTGGCTTTGATGGTGTACTCATACGCTTCACATTCTACTTTTCTAACAGATCCCGGAAGTTCTGTTCCAATTAATGATTGACAGGTTAGCTCATCAAATGTGCAAGACATATTTGCTTTTCTTGCAGTCATGTACAATTTACCTGTTTCTTGGGATTTTACTACTTCAATCCCACCTTGAAGTTCTAGAGTGAAGAATACTTTTCCTTCCTCTGTTGTTCTTTTTTGATAGTTTACAATTCTTACCATCTTTTCTAGTTTTTGAGTTAAACATTAAGATTTTGCACAACACTTTTCCAGATAAAAACTCTTGGCTTTCAACTCAAGATAAATATACCTGCAGAAAAATTTTGTACTTGACACAACACCAGGGGGGTATTGTAATCACTCAGAATTGGTGGGGGTTTTGAGACAGGGAAGGTTGTGCGAAAAAATTTTATAAAAATTTTTGAATAACTCTACAAAAATATTTATTAGGATATTCAATTATTTTTTATATCTTTGTAAAAAATTTGAAACATTCTACAAAATAGTATAGATGCAGAAACAGTTAAAAGATATTGCTAATATAAAGTTTGGACTTTATGTAAAACCACTAGAAAAGGGTTTTGCTAAATACCTGCAAGCTAAAAACTTTGATGATTTTGGCAATCTTCAAAGTGATATAGATGCATTTGTAAATATAGACAATAAAAATGAAAGTCACCTTTTAGAGGATGGTGATGTGCTTTTTGTGGGTAAAGGTTTTAGAAACTTTGCTTGGACTTACAACAAATCTATGGGACCAGCAATTGCTTCTTCTATATTCTATGTAATTAGAATAAACAAGGAAAATGTAAATCCCGATTATATTACAACATTGTTTAATTCTCAAAAATACCAAAGTCAGTTTCAAAGTATGGGTGCTGGTAGTTCTATTCCATCTATTAGAAAAGGTGAACTAGAAAGTATTATGATTGACATACCAAAATTAGAAATACAAAATAATATTGCTACAATTAGTGCCTTACATTCAGAAGAAATCAAATTATCAAATCAAATTATAGAACATAAAAAAGCCTTGTTTCAAGGTATAATTAATAAAATCGTAAAATAGATTACTATGGAAAATAAAATCACACAAAAAGAAATTAATCAAATCGTTTGGAAAGCTTGTGACACTTTTAGAGGTGTGCTTAACAGTAATCAATACAAAGATTATGTATTAACTATGTTGTTTGTAAAGTATGTATCTGATGTATGGAAAGACAAAAAGAGTTTCTATGCTACAAAATACAACGGTGACGAAACTCGTATGGAACGAGCTTTGTCTAATGAGCGCTTCAAACTTCCAGAGAACGCAACCTTTGAATTTCTTTTTGAAAACAGAAACGAACCTAATTTAGGTGAGCTAATCAACACTTCATTAGAACGTATAGAAGATGCTAACAGAAGTAAATTAGATAGAGTTTTTAGAAGCATCGATTTTAATTCCGAAAATAATCTAGGGCAAACTAAAGATAGAAACAGAAGACTTAAAAATTTGTTGGTTGATTTTGCAGCAATGGATTTACAGCCTTCTCATTTAGATGGTAACGATATTATTGGTGATGCTTATGAATATCTAATTTCGATGTTTGCAGGTGAAGAAGGCAAGAAATCGGGCGAGTTCTACACACCTAGCGAAGTATCTACCCTATTAGCAAAATTATTAAATCCACAACCAGGAGACCGTATCTGTGATCCAGCGTGTGGAAGTGCATCGTTGTTGATAAAAATGGCTAAAGAAGTAGGAAGTAACAACTTTGCCTTGTACGGTCAAGAAGTAAACGGAAGCACTTGGGCATTGGCTCGTATGAATATGTTTTTGCACGAAATTGACGATGCTACTATCGAATGGGGAGATACTTTAAATAATCCTCGTTTACTTGAAGGAGACAATTTAATGAAGTTCAACATCGTTACCGCAAATCCTCCATTTTCATTAGACAAATGGGGTGCTGAAGCAGCAGTTACAGACCTACACAACCGTTATCATAGAGGAGTTCCTCCAAAAAGTAAAGGCGATTACGCTTTTATTAGCCACATGATTGAAACTACTTATGAAGACACAGGACGTGTTGGGGTTATTATGCCCCATGGTGCTTTATTCCGTGGCAGTAGCGAAGGTAAAATACGTCAACAATTAATAGAAGAAAATCTTTTAGAGGCAGTTATTGGATTACCTGCTAACTTATTTTTTGGCACAGGTATTCCTGCATCTATTTTAATTTTTAATAAAGCAAAAGGAAACAATACAGACGTGTTGTTCATTGATGCAAGTAAAGGTTATGAAGCCGGTAAAAACCAAAATAGATTACGTGATAGTGATATTAAAAAAATAGTTGATACTTATTTCAACTTCAAGAAAGCTGAACTATTAAATACAGAAAATGGTGTAGTTATAGAAGATAAATATGCATTCAGAGCTACTTTAAAAGACATACAAAATAACGATTACAACTTAAACATTCCACGTTATGTAGATACCTTTGAAGAAGAAGAAGCCATTGATGTAAAACAAACGCAAGAAACCATTGTAGCCTTAAAGAAAGAGTTGGTGACTGTGGAAGATAAAATGAATAAGTACTTAACGGAGTTAGGATTTTAATTTTCAAAAAGAATGAATAACAACGATACAACACCAACAATAAGCCATAATAACAGGCAGGTTCCGAACGGTTATAAAAAAACCGCTATTGGAATTATCCCATCAGATTGGAAAATAATGACGTTAGGAGAACTTTCTGATATTAAGACAGGAAAGAAAGACAATCAGAATAAGGTAGATGATGGGCTTTATCCTTTTTTTGTAAGGTCAAAAAATATTGAGAGAATTAATTCGTATTCTTATGATGGTGAAGCTATACTTATACCGGGAGAAGGTAATATTGGTGAGATATTCCATTACATAAATGGTAAATTTGATTATCATCAAAGAGTTTATAAAATAAGTGACTTTACCGATGAAACAACAGGTAAGTTTATTTTCTATTACTTTCAGGTGTTCTTCCTAAAAGAAACTATCAGACATTCGGTAAAAGCTACAGTTGATAGTTTAAGACTACCTACTTTCACTGAAATGGTTATTCATCTTCCACCATTATCAGAGCAACAAAAAATAGCTGAAATATTATCAACTTGGGATGATGCAATAAATACTTGCAAAAAAACAATAGACACAATAAAAGATAGAAATAAAGGACTTGCTCAACAATTATTATCAGGTAAAATTAGACTAAATAGGTTTAGTGTGAAGTGGAATAAAACTGAATTGGGGAAAATCTCAAAAAGAGTTACTACAAAAAATGAAGAGTTAAATGATACTGTAGTAACTATTTCAGCTCAAAGAGGTTTTATACTTCAAGAAGATTTTTTCAATAAAAGAGTTGCTAGTGATACACTTTCAGGGTATTTTTTGTTAAAAAAAGGGCAATTTGCATATAACAAAAGTTATTCTAATGGCTACCCAATGGGTGCTTTCAAAAGACTAAACAATTTCGAGAAAGCTGTTGTAACAACGCTATATATATGTTTTGAACTACTTGAAAATGTAAACTCAGATTTCATGGTTCATTATTTTGAAAATGGCTTTATGACAAATAAATTAATGAAAGTTGCAAAAGAAGGTGGTAGAGCACACGGTTTATTAAATATTGGTTTAGATGATTTTATGAATTTAGAATTGACAATCCCATCTTTTGAAGAACAAACTGCCATAGCACAAGTTTTAGAAACAGCTGACCAAGAATTAAAAAGTTACGAAGCAAAATTAGAAGCCTTGCAATTACAAAAGAAAGGCTTGATGCAACAGTTGCTAACAGGAAAAATAAGAGTGAATGTAAATTAAAAATATACGATATGGATTTTGAAGTTTATTGTGATGAGAGTGGTCTTGAGGCTTTAAATCAAAAAAAAGCTCATCTTTTTATGGCTATTGGTGGTGTTTGGATGCCTTCAGAAAACCGTAAAGAATTCAAAGAAGGAATTAATAAAATCAAAGAAAAACACAATATTAGTGGCGAGTTAAAATGGAATAAAGTATCTCCTGCTTATTTTGACTTATACAAAGATTTAATTGATTTTTTCTTCACCACAGAATACATCCGCTCAAGAGTGTTAATTGTTGAATCGGATAAAGTAGATAATATCAAATTTAACAATGCAGACGCTGAATTAGGATTTTATAAATTCTATTATCAATTATTGCATCATTGGATTTATGACTTCAACAATTACAGCATTTTTGTTGACTTGAAAGTTAATAGAGATAAGAGCCGAATAAAAACTTTAGAAAAAAAATTAGATCTTGCTAACCTTACTTCTGACATTAAGTACATCCAAGGATTACCATCCCATGAATCTGTAGGGATTCAATTAGCTGATTTTATCACAGGATTAGTTGCAGCCAAATTTAATAAAGAGATTGTTAGTGAAGCTAAAAAAGGATTAATAAGTCATATTGAACACAACTATTTAAAGAAAGAAATTAACCACACTCCAAAGTACGAGGAAAAATTTAATGTATTCAAAATTAATTTACAAGGAGGTTGGTAATGGCTTACAAAAAGATAAAATCACATTTGATGTCAGAGACAGATTTGAGGCAGCTCTGGAATGATGAGTATTGCAAAGTTGATGTTTATACTCATGATGGAATACTTGTACAGTTCTACCAAGATATGTTTGATCATTGTTTTTACGAAAGTTATGATAGGGGGGCTAGAGATAAATCCATACTTTCATTAAACCGACTAGAAAAGATATTATGGATTAAAGAAGCGCTATTAGATAAAACTGCAGTTTTAAAAAAGGGGTGGGACAGAAAAACTAAAACATATACAGATGACAGAAGACTTACTATTGTAAAAGACAATTATATAGTAGTTATACTAATATTCAAAAACAATAAAGCAAGATTTGTAACTGCTTATGAAGTAAACGATGATGATAATTTAGACTTAATATTAGGAAGTCCTAATTGGTAGAAATAAAAAAACGCTGATTAGCTGGTTCAGCGTTTGAGACCTTTGTAGATTCCCTACTCAAGGTAAAGAACAGTGCAAATATACAACTTTATTAACATAAAGCAATAGTTATACCAAAAAAAGCTATTTATACAGATAAATCAATAGATATGAGTACTCCATCTTTTATAGAAGACCACATAGCACAACTACCTGCATTAAAACTTTTAATGAACATAGGTTGGCAATATCTTACTCCTGATGAAGCTCTTGAAGCTAGAGGAAATAGGACTTCTAATGTATTGTTAGAAGATATTCTAAAAGAACAATTGCGTAAAATAAACAAGATTGAATACAAACAAAAAGAGTTTGAATTTACAGATACAAATATAAGTAATGGTTTACTTGCATTAAGAGATTTACCTGTTCAAGATGGATATATTGCAGCTAATAAAGCTTATTATGAACTAATAACATTAGGAAAAAGTCTAGAACAAACAGTTTTAGGCGACAAAAAGAGTTTCTCTTTTCAATATATTGATTGGAAAAACCTTGAAAATAACACCTATCATGTTACCGAAGAATTTAGTGTATTACGTTCAGAAAGAAACGACCATTATCGTCCGGATATAGTGTTATTTATAAATGGTATCCCTATGGTTGTTATTGAATGTAAAAGTCCAATAGTAAAAGAACCTATTGACAAAGGAATAGAACAACACTTACGCAATCAACAAGATGATGGCATACGTTCATTATATCTATACAGTAACATACTATTGTCTATTGCTGTAAACGATGCAAAGTTTGCAACTACTGCAACGCCTAAAGAGTTTTGGAGTTTTTGGAAGGAATTATTTAAAACAAAAGAAGAACAAACACTTTGGGAAGAAACTATTTCAAATATCAAAACAAAAGCAGTAAACAAAGACGATTGGAATAAATTAATAGATTGGCACGAAAAGAGAAATGAGTTTATTGCAAATGTGGTCGATAATTCAGAAACCGTTACAGAACAAGATAAATTATTATTCAGTTTTTGCCAACCAAAACGAATATTAGATTTAATGTTCAATTATATAGTATATGATGATGGAGTTAAAAAAATAACAAGGTATCAACAATACTTTGGTATCAAAAACACACTAGCACGTTTAAATACTAAAACAAATAATAAATATACAGGTGGTGTAATTTGGCATACACAAGGAAGCGGAAAATCATTAACAATGGTTATGCTAGCCCAATTGATTGCGGCACATCCAAACATTAAAAACCCAAAAATCATATTAGTTACTGACCGTATAGATTTAGATAGCCAAATAACGGAAACATTTCAAAAGTGTCAATTTCCTATAGAAAATGCTGAAGTAGGTGCATCAAAAGAAATCATCAAAAAATTAAAAGGTGAAAAGCTAACAGATAAGGAATTTGATAAACTCAAGAAGGACAAAAGTTTATTAAATCTTATTGCAGAACCTGGCGATGCTGTAATCACTACTTTAATACACAAATTTAAAGCAGCGGTAGATGCTTCTGTAACACCTTTTCTGTCTTCTGAAATTTTTGTATTAGTTGATGAAGGACATCGTAGTCAGTACGGTTCTTTCAATGTAAGAATGCAACAAGTTTTTCCAAATGCTTGTTTTATAGCTTTTACAGGAACTCCATTGATGAAAAAAGAAAAAAGTACCGCCAATAAATTTGGTGGCTTAATTGATGTTTATTCTATCAATGATGCAGTTGCTGATGGTGCTGTTGTTCCACTTCTTTATGAAGGAAGACACAATTTAATTGAAGTAAATGACAATCCAATTGACAATTATTTTAATAAAATCTCCGAGCCATTAACACCCTACGGAAAAGCTGCTTTAAAAAGAAAATATAGTAGTAAAAACATGCTGAATAAGGCTGACCAAATCATTTATGCAAGAGCTTGGGATATTGTGGAGCATTTTGTAGATAATTGGCAAGGAACTGTTTTTAAGGGACAATTGGTAGCACCTAATAAAGCAACAGCAATTAAATATAAAGAGTATTTTGATGAAATAGGAAAAGTAACGTCCGAAGTCATTATTTCAGCACCTGACACACGTGAAGGAGAAGAAGATGCATTTGATAAGGTTGATGATAAAGTAAAAGCGTTTTGGAAGGCTAAAATGGATAAATATGGTACTACTGAAAAGTATGAGAAATCAATTATTAGCGCATTTAAAAAACAAGATGAACCCGAAATTATTATTGTTGTAGATAAGTTATTAACTGGCTTTGATGCTCCTAGAAACATTGTTTTATATATAACAAGGTCTCTAAAAGAACATACATTACTACAAGCAATTGCAAGAGTAAACAGATTACATCCCGGTAAAGATTATGGATATATCATTGATTATTATGGAAATCTTGAAAACTTAGACAAAGCTTTAGAAACTTACTCAGGCGACAATGCTTATGATGAAGAAGATTTAGTAGGTACATTTACAAATATCAATGATGAAATTAAAAAGCTTCCACAAGCACATTCAGAGGTTTGGGATATTTTCAAAACCATATCTAATAAGTATGATGAACCAGCCTATGAAGTGCTGTTAGCAGATGAAGAAATAAGACATAACTTTTATGAAAAGGTATCAATATTCGCAAGGTTACTGAAATTAGCATTGTCTAGTTATGAGTTTGAAACAAAAACACCTGATAAGGTAATAGCGAAATACAAAAAGGATTTAAAATTCTTTTTAGAATTACGAATTTCAGTCAAAAGAAGATATTCAGACGAAGCAGATTATGCCTCTTACGAACCACAAATTCAAAAGTTAATAGACAAACATATTACAACTGAAGGTGATATGTTAAAAATAACCGATTTGGTAAACATATTCGATAAAGAACAAAGAGAAGCAGAAGTTGAAAAACTAACAGGTAAAGCTGCAAAAGCAGACCATATAGCTAGTAGAACAATTAGAGCAATTAATGTAAAAATTAATGAAGACCCAATTTATTATAAAAACTTATCAGCTTTAATCCGTGAGACAATTGAAACATATCGTTTAGAAAGAATTACAGAGGCAGAATATTTAAGAAAGGTTAAAGAGTTTGAAGCTGAATTTTTAAGCGGTAAAAGAAACAATGTTCCAGAGGCTTTAAATGGTAATGATACAGGTATTGCGATATATAACTTAGTAAAAGAAATATTGAAAACTGAATTAGCTTCTAAACCTGAAATCGCTTCAGAAATCGCATTAGAAATTGACACTATCATCCGTTCAATTGTTTATGAAGATGATATATTGATTATTGATTGGCAAAACAAAACGGATATAGAGGGTAAAATTAAAATTGCTATCGATGATTATATTTTTGATTTAAAAGCAAAATATGATTTAGAGATTACTTTCAAACAAATAGATGATCTAGTAGAACAAGGATTAAGTATTGCAAAAATCAAATTTGTATAATGATAGCTAAAACCAATAATATTAAATACGGCAAAAAGGAAATAAGCTATGAACTAATTTTTCAAGACAGAAAAACATTAGGTATAAAAGTATTTCCCGAAGGTTCAGTAAAGGTATATGCTCCATCAAATACAAGTAATGAGAAGATTGAAGAAAAGGTAAAGGAAAAAGCACGTTGGATATTAAAACAACAAAATGAATTTTTATCCTATCATCCTTTAACTCCTGCTAGAAAGTATATTAATGGAGAAACACATTTATATCTTGGCAGACAATATATATTACAATCAGAAATAGGTCAAACAAATCAAGTAAAGGCATACAGAGGTAAATTAGTGATACAGCACAAATCAAATACAAAGGTAGAAACGGTTGTGAAAAAATGGTATAGAGAAAAAGCAATGGAACATTTCAATTCAGTCTTAAATGAAAAAATAAACCTCTTTACTAAATATGATATTGAAAAACCTTTAGTAGAAATACGCTCAATGAGTAAACGTTGGGGCAGTTGCACAGTAAAAGGAAAAGTAATATTAAATCCAGAACTAATCAAAGCACCTAAAGGAAGCATTGAGTATGTTATGATACATGAACTGTGTCATTTAGTACATCACAATCATACCAAAGCATTCTATGAATTACAAGAAAAAATAATGCCCGATTGGAAAAAGTGGAAAGAAAAACTTGAACATAGTTTGTGCTAATAAAAAAATAAGAGCAAAAATTAAAAATCTATTTGCAATTTATGAAACAATTCAAAGCAGGATATATAGTAGATACAATCAGTAATTTAATTACTGATAATTTTAAGTCATCAAATTATTTTAATGAAAAAGGAAATGATGAGATTAATAAGGTAAAAGGTTTGCTTCAAAATCTTAGTGCTTTTGATGTACAATTTCCATATAAACATAAGATTGATTACTGCAATATTCATCCTGTTTTAGCAACCATTAATAACATTATTACAAGAGGTCTGCCAACCAAAGCACCTCTAATAATAGAAGAAAAATTTGTAGAAATAAATTTAATAAATGCCAATAAAGAAGAGTTCGAATTCAAATATAATGAACCAATAAAAAAAATTGAATATCAAACTATTTTTGAATTATTACATCTAATTGAACCAAAGCTTCAAATAAATAAAATGAATTATGGGGGTTCTCTAGGAAGCCATCTAGAATGGCAATTTATTGAACAACATCCATTTTTAATTCAAATTTTACAATCGCAAAGAGATTTTGCTACATTGACTCCATCTATGTCAGGTGGTCGTTCAGTCGATTTTAGTTTTACATCTCCATACTTGCACTGGAATTCAGCCAACAACACTTTAAAAAATGTAACTAGAATATTTGAAATAGATGGTCCTCATCATTTATTAAATGAATATGTGTATTATGACAATAAACGAGATATTGCAGCCGAGGAAGTTGATGCAAAAACCTATCGTTTCACAAAAGAAGAGATTCAAAAAAATGAAATTTCTTTTGAAGCATTAATTAGCAGAGATATCTATAAGATATTTGAAAAAAACTTCTATCGTAATCATAATGATTTTATTGAAGAATACAGCTTAATTTATATCCCGTTGGCAGTTGCAAGAATTCAAAAAGTATTGATTGAACATTTTATTGCAAATCAAGATTTGTTAAACGAAAAAACTTTAAAAGTTGCAATAATAGAAAGAGATTTGCCTTGTGGAGCATTAGCAATAAAAGGTTTAGAAGATTTTTTTACAAATATAAATGCTATACTAGAAGATAATGATAAATTAACTTTACCAAAAATAGAATTGAGCATTTTTGAAAATGAAAAATGGGTGATTAATCAGAAGTTACACTGTGGTCATAAGCCTAAAAATGAATCTTTTTTTGGATCAAACGATTTTGACATCATAATAGATCATTGCATTTTAAAGCGTTCCCAAATTTATAAGGAAAAAGAATATTCACTTCGTGATGCAATAGTAATCAATTCATCACACTACTTTGATAATTCAGCAAATAGTGGTAGAAAAGTATATTGTTCAGATTTATTAAATTATGTTGCATTAGTTCAAAAAGAAAATGATGGTTCCTATTCTCCTATTAGAAAATATGAAAAAAATATCAACTTTTTTATTCAAAACATCTTCCGAAAAATTAGTTTTAGAGAAGGACAATTGCCTATTATTTCAAGAGCTATTCAACAAAAACCTGTTATTGGATTATTACCTACCGGTGGTGGTAAATCATTAACCTATCAACTACCTGCTTTTTTACAGCCTGGTTTGTGTTTAGTAGTTGACCCGATAAAATCTTTAATGGAAGATCAAGTAAGGGTGCTAAAGGAGAGTTGGATAGACTGCTGTGAATACATAAATTCAGCGATAACAACTCAAGAAAAATTCAAAAGAATCATTGATTTTCGTTTAGGAGAAACACTTTTTTTCTTTGTTTCACCAGAGCGTTTTATTATGAAAGATTTTAGAAGCGTCATAAAAAATATTGATGGCTCTAAATTGGGACTAGGATTCTCTTTTTGTGTAATTGATGAAGTGCATTGTGTATCAGAATGGGGACATGATTTTAGATATACTTATTTAATGTTGGGTAAAAATGCTCAGAAATTCTGTAAAATAAAAAATCATGATAAAAAAGTAACGCTAATTGGACTGACAGCTACAGCTTCATTTGATGTACTAACCGACATTGAAAGAGAATTACAAATAAAAAATGATGATAATGATGTGGCAAATGCCATAATTATGATAGAAAATACGATTAGACCGGAATTGTTTTTTAAAATTATTGATGTTACTGATAAAGACAGAATTAAAACCCTTAATGAAAATTTTTCTAGCTTAGGGAAGCAACTTTTAACTATCAATAATCAGGAAATCTTAACCAGATCCCAACTACAACATTTTCAAGATTTTGAACCTAAAGATTTTGCTTTAAGAAATCAGAAAACAAATGAATTTGAAAAAGATAAAGAAGGCAATTTTATTTTTAAATACAACCCTAAGCTTTTATTAGACGCAGATTTAAGTCAATATCAAACAGATGATTTTTATACAATTACATTTTGTTCAGTTAAAGGGACAAGTGTTTATGAATCGGGAGAAAATATTGGGGAATTCATTAATAAAAAAGGGGTGAGATATGTTCATGAAAAATTACAATCCAAAAGCAAAGGTTATTATTATGCCAATGATGAATATGAAGTAGATCCAGAAATTCAAGATTACTTTCTAAATTTCACCACTAAAAATGGTTCTATTCATCATATGGTTTGTACAAAAGCTTTTGGAATGGGTATTGATAAAAGCAATATCAGAAGTACTTATCATTTTAATTATTCGAGTTCACTTGAAAGTTTTGTTCAAGAATGTGGTCGTGCTGGTAGAGATAAAAAAGTAGCATTAGCTAATATACTTATTGATACTAATTACATAGCTTTTTTTGATTTGAAAAAATTCTTTGAAGAAAATTCAAAATTAATTGACAAAAAAATTCGTTTTATTCTTAGGTTATTATTGTCTAATAACTTTAAGTCAAAAGCAGCTTTTATTGAATTTATTAAAACTACAGACTTCAATTATAAAAAGAAAGATGGTGAGCTTATTTCATTTAATGAACAACAAAAAGAAAGAATTCGCACTTTAATATTGAATAATATTGAAAGTGATAATTCTTGTTTATATGAAAAGTATGTTGACAGAGATATTCATAATTATTTTTATAGTTTATCATTCAAAGGGGTTGATTTTGAAAAGACTCAGATAAAATTTTTATTTACAGAACCTGAGTTTAGTGAAAAATCACCATTTAATGAACAAAAAACTTTAAAAGAAACTTTTAATGAAACAACTAACGACACTTTTGAATTTGTAATAAATCACAATAAACTATATGAAGATGCCGCAAATAATAAAATAGATGAAATTAAAGCAATGTTTTTCATTACAGGTAATTCATTTGACAAAAAAATAAAAGAAGTACTTAATAAATCTTTAGACTTAGAGGAATTACTTTTCAATATAGACAAAGAAGACATCAAACATTATGAATTTATTACTGAAGAAAACAAAAAACGATTAGAAGTAATATTCTACAGAGACCGGCATACTGGCGATACAGGCAGACTAATTTATAGACTTCATTCTATGGGTTTACTCGTTGATTACACCTATGATTATAAAATAAAAATATATAACTGCACCTTTCAGAAAGAGAAAAATATTGATGTTTATATAAGTAACATTGAAAGTTATTTACGACGTTATTTATCTGAAAATTCTACATTAAATAAGATTAAAGAATTAAAAGAAAAAATATCATTCCAAAAAGAAAGTTTTGTAGAAGACCTTTTAGAGTGTCTATATTTCTTAGCTGAATTCTCATATAAAGAAATTGCAGAAAAAAGAAAAAGAGCAACTGATGAAATTCAAGATACCCTAATTAAAGCCATTGGCTATGACGATTGGTTTGAGCAAAACAAGTTTATCAAAGAACAAATTTATTTTTATTTCAACGCAAAATATGCTAGAAAAGAATTTATAATTGGTAATGAAAATTATTCATTATTAGAAGATTATAATAACTATTCGGAAAATAAAATAAATCCAAACAGTATCTTAGATAAATATTTAGAAGTGTTCAAATTAGAAGGCACAGAACAAAATAATTACAAGCACATGATGGGATCTTGTAAAAAAATAATGCAATCGCTTTCAGTTTCGGATTTAAATAAAGAATGGGTACTTCGATTGTTAAAAGCATTTTCAATGTATGCAGTCAACAATTCTGCTTACCGTTCTGAAGCAAACATGGAATTAAAAAATGGTTTTGAAAAATTATATAATGATGAAGTATATCATAACAATGACTATAATAAAATAGAAGAAATTTTTAAAAATTATTTCAATATTTTACTTAAAAATGTAGACGAAACAAACCAATCATTTCAAGATATAAATTTAATAAGGAACATACTTTTACAAAAATTGCAATACAAAGGAATTGATGCATTAGTAACAAAATATAAAGAGTTTTAAAGATGGGAAAATACAATACAGAAGAAATTCTTAGAGAATCTCAAGAAAACGTAAAAAAATTAAACGAGAAATTAAAAGACATAGAATCATTACATAATGAAATCAAAGAATCTGTAAGTCTGAGTCTTAAAAATCCAGTTCTTTTCAAAGAACTTGCAGAGAAATTAAATAATTCTGCTGAATTATATTTGACTAAAAACAATACGATATTTGACCAAAAAATTGTTGAAATTTCTAGTAAAATAAATCAGTTAGGTTCAGAAATAACACGATTAGTCGAAGTAGATTTCAATACTTTATTCAGAGATTTAGAAACAAAATTTTTAGAGAATTCTAAAGTAGAAATCGGCAAAGAATTAAAGAAATTTGATGAGAAAGCAACTAATCTTCAAAACAAGATCGATGATTTAGGCAAAGAAATTACTCGACTATCTAAAATAGATTTAGAAGAACACTTTAATAAACATCAAAATAAGTTATCGGAAGTTTTCATTTCAATTAATGGGATAAATGGGATACTAACAACCATTTCTCAAAATATAAACAAGATAATTCAAAACTTTGGTGATATTGAACAAGTACTTTCTAAAAACCAAAAAGAAACAAATAAAAGTTTTGATTTAGTTTATGAAAATCAAGAAAAAAACAAAAAAGAACTACTTTCAAAATTAGAAGAATCTGATGCTAAATTGAATTCAATTATTTCTCAAAATGAACTATTAAAAAAAGAACTAAATTTCAATAAAAAGTTAATTTTATTAATAGCATTATTGATAGTAATTTCTTCCATAATAATTATAAAATGGAAGTAGAAAAACTTAAATTAATACAACAACTAGAAGAAATGGGTGAGGTAGTTTTTGTAAAAAGATTTGAAGACCCAAGAGATGCTTTTGCGCATTATTTTTCTATACTCGATATAGAAGGCATAGATAGATTGCTTAGTGATAAAAATTATTATGATGGTGCTACTAAATTGGAGTATTTAAAACTTATTGATGAACATTTTATAAGCCTCAAAAAAAATGGAATTTATTCGTTAAGTATTATCCCTGGCAAATGCAATGGATGTAAAAATGGTTGTTTAGGTTTTACTTTTTTAGATGAAAAAGAAGGTTTTTATTCAGACTTTATAATTGAAACTAAAAATACTGAAATAGTAAACTTTATGGAATGTTTTAATTTAATAAATGATGTTGAGATTAGTAATAAAAAAGAGCAAATTACAATCAAACCGTTTAAGTTAGATAGCGATAGATATAATACTCCATTTTAAGTTTAAAACAATCCCCAACTCCTAACTAGAGAAGTTGGGAAATTATCAACTCAAAAACCAAGCGTAGTTAGAATTCCTATCACTTAGTGCATTTGAGATGCCTTTACTAAAATCAAAGGCATTCACCCCTCTTTCAAGGAAAGTGTCAATATAGCTGGACTTATTAGAACCAGTCAACAAATTATAAAACTCCCACATACTAATATCTCCATTAGCATTTCTACAGAAGCTTTCATCCTGGTAATAATCTTTGGCTACGGTGTTGATGTGACCATCATTTAAGAGAAATTCAGGTATTAAAGATTTTTCTTTTTTAGGCAAGTAATTGTAAAGCCTACTTTTGCCAATAATTTGAGCAAAATCTCTTTCTGTCAAACTATAGTCTAAAAGATTTTTCATTGTTTTTAGATGCTCCTGAGCTTTGTATTTGGCTATAGTTTGGATTATTTTATCTTCCAAATCAAGAACCGTCATGGCTCTAATTTCACTCTGGTAGCCATCAGTAGAGATACAAAGGTTACAACATACCATATTCTGAAAGCCAATAAAAAATTTGAACTTTTCATAAGTTTTCTTGTTGTATAGGTTTTCCTGATTATAGGCTCTGACTCCACCAATTGTCAAAGCCAATTTATTACCATTAATGGTTTCTGTAATACCTGGAATTCTAATAATAAAAGCCATTCTTTCAAAGTAAGATGTTCTCTGATATTCTTGCAGGTCTTTAGCAGGAATATGCAATGCATCAGGAGTTCTACCTTTAATTTGATGGCTAACTCTTATCTCAGGAGTTTCAATTGTTTCTTTTGGGAAAACAGTATCTATCGCACTAATAACCGTTTCAATAAATTCTTGGTGTGATATAGTTATCTCATTATCTTTTGTAAAGACTGGTATTACACATTTCTCTTTTAAATGAGAGAAGCCAATACTCTCGGTATTAGCCTCAATAAATGGTGATTTTATAATAATTTCAGGATTACTCCTAGAAGTAAAAACTATATTTTCTTCTGGCAAGAGTATTTCTGCATGGTGGACTGTTTTAACTGGTGTGAGGGTAAGTTCCGTTTCCATTTGTAGATGTATTAGTTATTAGATTATTTAAAAGATTTTTCTTGTTTACAAATTCTTGTTCCATACTCTTGGCTAAATCAAGGTTGTTTTTATACAAATCTGATAGTTCTTGTATTGTCATACATTCTACTATTTTCTGCTGCATTTCGGATTTTGTTATGGTGCTATTACACCATTCTAATATCTTTTTACCTGTATGAGTATTGATAAGAAATTGGGGTTTACCTTCAAACAGTAATGTCCTGTCTTTTGATGCTAATGCAAAGTGCTTGCTATCAATATCAAAAACAATAGTGAATTCATAGCTAATTTCATCTCTTTGTATAGCTTTCAAACCTACTTTCTCCGGAACCATTTTTCCATTTTTTTCACTGATAACATAATCTTGTTTTACTCTCATGGTAGCAATAACGTGAGCATTGCAGTTAAGAATTTTGTCTACAAATGCTTTTTGCATCGGAGTGATTTTGCTCCAATTGGTAAAACTATTCCCTGGCAATGATGCATGGTAGTCAATCAAGAAATCCCAACAATGGCTAGTGCTGTCCAAGATGATAACTTCAATTCCTGCATTGATACAAACATCAATAGCCTCTATATAGCGTTGTGGTGAGTGTGGTATTTCTAAATTAAGTACATTATAGCCTCCTAGATGCGCATAGAGGTTAGCAGAACCATTTTCTGTGTCAATGACTGCTACTTTACTCATGTCTCCATTTGTGAGACCCTGAGCTATTAGAATGGCACTCATCGTTTTTCCAGAACCTGATGGTCCTTGTAAAGCCATTTTTATCTTGGCTTTACTTCTTTTTGATTTTTGTAATTGCATGATTTAACAATTTAAAGATTAATATTTAGTTTTATAAAGTGGTTACTAAAAAAGCGACTATCACAGTGACAAAGTGATAATCGCTTTTGAAAAGTTTTTTTGAAAAATCTGAATACTAAAGAAAGAAGTTTAAAGACTAGTGATTTAATCTAGTTTGAAAATTACTTTTTAACACAAAATGTCACTGTGTCACTTTTAAATACTTTCATTTAGTTATTTTCTTTTTCTTATTTAATATTGAAAGCTAATCTTCCACATTACTTTCATTACGGATTAAGTTGCTTATATTCAATTCAACAAATACATTCCCATTGCTTTTGTAATGGTTAGTAGGTATTTGATAATAATTACAATACTTATCAATCCATTTTTTAAAAATAATAGGTGTTATACGTTTTCCTGTATTTGGCTTTTTATTGTTGAAGTTGTCGAACAGTTTGTTTTTGTCAATGATGAGAATTTCTGTTGAACCCTGCTTTAAATAGAATTCAGGTTTACTGATGATAGAATCCATAAAATCCATAAAATCAATACTTGTTTCAAGTTTTAATCTATTGAAGTCTATGTTGATAGATTTTGGCTCAATAAGTCCGTATTTTAGATAAAATTGAAGAATCTTGACAATAAAGTTATCAAACTTAACCCATTCATCTTTATTCCAATCTCTAAATAATTGATGCCCAAATTCCTCTTCAGGAGTTAATACATTTTTAAAATAGGATGACACTTCATATTCTACTTTCCTTCTCTTTTCTGCGTTTCCACCACCACCTTTGACCACATAATTTGAAGAAATTAAAATTTTTGGGCTATCACTACTAGGAATAACTACTGCATTTTTATATTTCTTTTCAAAACATAAGTCTCCTGTGATTAAAGGGTAAATAGCTTCAAAATCAAAATCTTTTCTAACATCATCAAAAAAAATTATTCTATGATGATTGTTTAAACCTGAAAGTCTAAACTTATCCGATATTTTAATTGTTTTTCCATCTATAAACAACATTGGTAAAACTTGTTCGATGGCTTTTGCAATTAATGATTTTCCTGTACCTCCATTAGCTTCATCAAATTCAACATCAATTTCTGAATCCATTAGTATTATTGCTTTAGATAATGAAGGATCCTTATAAGAGTGAATTAAATAACCAATTATTGAGTTGATACTTCTAAATCTATCCTCATCTTCATTGGCAATTTTATATAGAAATTTAAAAAAAATGCTTTCTCGAAAATCATCAACAATAAAATCTCTTTGAATGATTTCTTTTTCCCAAACAAAACCTAAAAAGTCTTTATATTCAATGAAGTCAATATTGGTTTTTGTTACTTTTAAAATAACATTCTTATAAAATAAATAACCAACTTCTTTGTTTCCATTATTTCTTTTTACATCAATGGTTTGAAAAGATTCAAAGTTTCTTTTCACAATGAATTCTGATTTCAAAAAAGCATCCCAAATATCATCTTTTTGTATGTACTCAGTATACTTACGAACTTCTGTCCTTAACATGTGTTCTTTAACCTCGCCTACAATAGAATTATTCTTGATTAAAACTAAAATGTAATTACCACTTTCATCTACAACTTTCCGGTAACCAATTTTTTCCCAAAACAGAATAAGCATTTTGTTATTAATGCTTATTTCTATTCTCCCGTTCTTTACTTCTTCTTTGAAAAATGGAATTACACCCTCATAACGGTCATTAAAATTACCATCAGGATTAAGCAGATTGTTTGTCTCCATAAGTTAAATTGTAAATTGAAATTGGTTCCATTAATAATTTTTCATTTGCATTGTCTATGACATCATTTTCAAAATCCTTTAAATAGGCAGAAGTGATGGCAATGTTTTGGTGTCCCATTGATTGACTTATCAAATCGGTAGATACTCCTAGTTGCTTAAGGTTTGTGGCATAACTATGTCTAGCCACGTAACTGGTCAGCGGCTTATTAATACCTACAATTCCTGCTATGAGTTTAAGGTCACTATTAAATCGCTTTAATTTTTTAGCTTTACGATTCTCAATTTGAATTGGACTTAAATTATCGTTAAGTAAAATTGGAAAAACATATCCGGTATTACTTTTTGCCTTTTTGTAATAAGATAAAATCTCACTCACTGGTTCAAGTATTTTGATAATAAATCTACCTTTCGTTTTAGACCTGGTATAGATGATTTTATCATCAATAATATTTTCCCAACGTAATTTCATCATGTCGAAGTAATTCATCCCACGAGTGTAGTATGAAAATACAAATAAATGCTTGGCTTCAACTAAATGCGGATATGCTTCTTCATCAAGATTTTCAATCAATCTAACTTCGTCTCTCGATAATGCTTTTTTGAAACCTTTGCCTTTTAACTTTGAAACTTTGTATACTTTGAAAGGATAGTACTTTTCATCAACAACACCTTTTTTAATAGCATCATTGAAGACTGCTCTGAGTTCTCTCATTCTAACACCAATTCCTCCATCATTACTTCCAGTAGACCTCAGATGAGTTTCGTATTTATCAAGCATCTCAACTGTTATTTCCTTGAAGAGTATTCTTTGATTTTTACAAAATCGGAAGAATGAATTTTTGGTGTCATGATGAGCACGCGCATTACCTGTTCTTCCTGCTAGGTTTAAATCTTTGATTTTATCTTCCCAAAATTCCAGAACAGTTATTTTACTTGACTCTTTACCTCTAAATTTTTCTTCAAATTGATTTAGTGTAAAATCAACTTCATCAATATTGAATTGGTCAATAATAGCCCAAGCTTTTTGTTTAAGTTTAGACAGAACAAGGTTCTTTTGGATATGGTTAGACATGCTTTTATTGAATTGGGATGATTTCTCATCCCAATTTGATTTCTCACAATCCATACCTAAAGTAATAATCTTGACTTTTCGGTTTTTAATGATTCTCAACACAATTGGATATAGTCCATTTTTGTTTTGAGCATCACGAAGTATGATACTAATTTTTGCCATAGTGTTGAAGCTTAATTGTTATTTCAAATTTTTTAACCTTGTCTTCGCCCCATATACTAATTCCTTTATAAGTCTCCACGATGTATTTTATGCTTTTAAACCTGTCCTTGCAAAATCGTGATAATTTATAATCTATAAATTTTGTAGATAATGGTTTATCACATTCAAATACCATCTTGAATTTGAAAAATTTGAAAAAATTGGAATTATTTAAATCTCTTAATATGTAAGTTATCAAATCATCGATATGTCTAGTGGATAAATTAAATTGAACAATACCCTCTTGGTTTTCTGAGAATAAATTAGTTAATCCACTTTTTAAACAGTTAAATTCTATTTCTAGATTAGATGATGCTTTAGATATGATTGGTGAAGATCTTTTTGAAACTTCATCATTCATATATAATCTTTGGCTTTCAAAGGCACATAGATTATTAGAATAGAGCATAACACTCCCATTTTTCCCATAAAAAGTTATATACTTAATCATTACTTTTAGTTTTTAAAGGGTTAGACAAATAACATTCAGTGTTGGTTTCAAATTCAGAACTCGGTGGTATTCTATTTTTAAGCAACCAATCTTCCAAATCGGACTTTTTAAAAAAGATTCTTTTTCCCCCCGGAATGTAATGGGGAATAATTTTTTGACTTGTCATTTTGTACATAAATGACTTTGAGGCACTGAGGAATTTTGCTGCCTCATTTAGAGATAAGATCTCTTCATTGTGTTTTTTCATAGTTAAAAGAATTACTTGCCAATTCGTTTTGGCTTCTGCAAAGGTTTAAAACTATGAGGGTGACTAAGGGTTACGGTAGGGTTACGGTAGGGTAATTTATATTAGAAGTTTTATATCAAATCATTGATAATATCATCTATAAAATCGTATTGATAAAAGTTGAATTTTAATTTACTTTTAGAATGTTTAATGTTTTTTAGAGTTTCTCCGTCCTTGCCTCTAAAAACATAACAAATCTTGTCATTGTAAATTTTTCCACTACTTTCTGTAATGAAATTTTCTTCCTGAAGCCTATTTATAAAATAAACCAATGAAGTCTTACAATTTTCACCATTATCTGTTAAGTGCATCCATTTTAATCCATATTTGACTTCTCCATTCGAAAAAGCATTGAAAAAATCAGATTTATTGCATTTTATCAATTTGTATTTAACTACAACTAATCTGTATAATTTTATTAAAGAGTTTTTTCTGTATTCGTTATCTTCATTGTCCCAGAGGAAAGATTGATTAGAATACTTAAAATCATTACTTCCAAAACTATCATATTGTGCAACAAATCTGGATAGTTCCAAGATAGCATCTTTAATAAATAGATAATCAGAATAATAAGTTAAACTACTCAATTCTAGGTTTGTTAATATGTTTCGAGAAATTTCAAGAAATTCATTTATTGGATGACCTAGATTAATTATGTGACTAACAGCAATTATAAAGTTGGATTTAGCTTTATTTTTTTCTTGAATAATCTTAATCTCAAAATATGACTCAAAATCATATAAAATTTCCCCTATGACATCTGGGTTCCCATAATAATCATAATATTGCCCTAAATAAGTAATTTCCCCCTTTGTCCTGTCGATTTTAGTATAAGACATTCCATGTTCATTAATGAAGTCATTAATAAATTGGTTGATTAAAATTTTTGTTTTATCAATTTCAAGTAAATCTTGAAAATAGCTAAAAGGGATTATATTATGATTAACATCCATTATCCAAAAATATATTTGTTTTACAAATGTATGACATGTAAAAACAAAAAAGACCTCACATCTCTGTGAAGTCTTTTCTTTAGTAGCTCCCCCTCTTGGGCTCGAACCAAGGACCCTCTGATTAACAGTCAGATGCTCTAACCAGCTGAGCTAAGGAGGAAGATGTTAAATCATTTAAGCGGTTGCAAATATAGAACGAATTTTATTTTCTGCAAATAAATAACAAATAAAATTTAAAAAAATATTATTTGTTTACAATAGCTTTGTAAATGTCATTACCATTAGCAAAAAGCAACAATGAAATAAGTAAAACAAACCCAACCATTTGTGCTTTTTCAAGAAACTTGTCGCTTGGCTTTTTACCTGAAATCATCTCGTATAATAAAAACATTACATGGCCTCCATCTAAAGCAGGTATTGGCAATAGGTTCATCACACCCAGCATGATAGATAACAAAGCTGTAATGCTCCAAAACACTTCCCAACTCCAACTGTCAGGGAAAACATTATAAATGGCAGCAAATCCTCCTACTCCTTTATAAGCTCCAGTGTTAGGATTAAAAATGGCTTTCAATTGTTTCCAATATCCAGATAATTGGTCAACTCCTTTTTGGATGCCAATGGGAAAGGACTCAAAAAATCCATAACTCTCTTTACTAAATTTATAATAGCCCAGTTTTTCTAAATTGTCTTCTTTTAAAGCACCAAAGCCAACACCTAATTTCCCATTTGCATTAATATTGAGGGTAACTTCTTTTTCTACATTATTGCGAAGTACCACTGCTGCCATTTTCTTCCCTTTATTTGCCTCTAAATAAGTGGTAACCTCGTCAATATAGCGCATGGGTTTGCCTTCAATAGAAATTAAAATATCTTTAGCTTTCAGTTGCTCTTTATTTGGAGAGTCGTCTGCAAAGCCACCAACTACAAATGGCATTCTTAAACCGATGACACTTTTTTTATCAGCATCAATGAAGTTTCCAATGAAGTTATCAGGAAGTGTAACTGTTTTTTCTTCACCATTTCTTATAACGTCTATTTGTTTTGCTGTTAAAACTTCACCACTTATTGCAGGAACAAAACGCTCCACTTTTTTACCATCAATAGCAATAAGTTTATCTCCAGTTTTTAGTCCTGCTTTTTCAACAACTGGATTGGTTACCCAGATCCCGTCTTTAATATTTTCGTTTTTAATGTAATAATCCCCATAAACGTAGGACATCCCAATATAAATAATAAATGCCAAAATGAAATTTACCGTTACACCGCCAAGCATAATAATTAATCGTTGCCAAGAAGGTTTTGAACGAAATTCCCATGGTTGTGGTGGCAAGGCCATTTGTTCCTTATCCATGCTTTCATCAATCATCCCAGAAATTTTTACATAGCCACCAAGCGGAAGCCATCCTATGCCATATTCCGTTTCGCCAATCTTCTTTTTGAGTAACGAATACTTAACGTCAAAGAACAAATAAAACTTTTCAACTCGAGTTTTAAATAATTTAGCAGGAATAAAATGTCCTAATTCGTGCAGAATAATTAGTATAGATAAACTCAATAAAAATTGAGATAATTTAATTACGATTTCCATAGTAAACTGTTAATTTCTTTTAAACGCACAAAAGTAAGGTTTTCACTTAACCTCTGCATATAATATTTGTTTAAGATGATTTTTTTATGAATTTTTTATGAAAAAAGGTATCCATTGGTCGTTGATTAAAACTGTAAAGTAACGTTTAGTAGTTTTTTTACTAAAATAACTTTGTCTTTAACTATATAGTCAAAAATGATTGACAACTATTTCACAAAGTAGTTTGCGCTTTATTTACTTTTTTGCAACCATAAACTCAAATTTTGTATTGATTATAAATTCGAAAGGTATTCTAAAACATTTCACTAAATTTGCGGACTTATAAAGAGAAACGTCATGTTACAAATTAGTTACATCAGAGAAAATAAAGACAAAGTAATCCTTGCATTAGCTAAAAAGCATTTCGATGCAAAGCCAATTGTAGAAGAAGTTATTCAATTAGACGAAAATAGAAGAAGTACGCAAGTAGCTTTAGACAATACTTTAGCTGAAGCCAATAAACTTTCCTCAGCTATCGGCGATTTGATGAAAAATGGCGAAAAAGCAAAAGCTGAGATTCTTAAACTAAAAACAGCGCAACTTAAAGAAACCAGCAAAGAACTTTCGGAAAAGTTAGATGGCTTTGCTTCTGAGCTAACCCAAAAAATGTATCTTTTGCCTAATCTGCCTGCTGCTATCGTGCCAGAAGGAAAAACTCCCGAAGAAAACCTCAATGTTTTTCAAGAAGGTACTATTCCAGTTTTGCATGAAGGCGCCCAACCTCATTGGGAATTAGTGAAAAAATATGACATCATCGATTTTGAATTGGGCGTAAAAATTACTGGCGCCGGATTTCCTGTTTATAAAGGAAAAGGAGCAAAATTGCAGCGTGCGCTCATTTCGTATTTCTTAGATAAAAATACCGAAGCAGGTTATCAAGAAGTTCAAGTACCACATTTAGTAAACGAAGCCTCAGGCTATGGAACCGGTCAATTACCTGATAAAGAAGGACAAATGTATCATGTAGGCATTGACGATTTATATTTAATCCCAACAGCCGAAGTTCCAGTAACTAATTTGTTCCGTGATGTAATAGTGCAAGAAAATGAATTACCAATTCTTTGTACAGGTTATACACCATGTTTCCGCAGAGAAGCAGGAAGTTATGGTGCACACGTTCGAGGTTTAAATCGTTTACACCAATTTGATAAAGTAGAAATTGTTCGAGTAGAACATCCTGATAAATCATACGAAGCCTTGGAAAATATGGTAGAGCATGTTAAAGGAATTCTTCAGGAACTAAAATTACCATACAGAATTCTACGTCTTTGTGGTGGCGATATGAGTTTTGCATCAGCTTTGACTTATGATTTTGAAGTGTTTTCGACAGCGCAAGAAAGATGGTTAGAAATTTCTTCGGTTTCCAACTTTGAAACTTTTCAAGCCAACCGTTTGAAGTTACGCTTCAAAGGAAAAGATGGGAAAACACAACTAGCACACACCTTAAACGGCAGTTCATTAGCGTTACCTAGAGTTTTAGCCGGAATAATTGAAAATTATCAAACACCAGAAGGTATTGTAATTCCTGAAGTTTTAAGACCTTACACTGGCTTTGATATTATAAATTAATAGTTAACCTTTTGTAAATAATGTACCAAATTGACACAAAATAACGTTACTTTGGTACATTAGTTTTTTAAATACATGAAGAAATTCTTTTCCATAACACTATTATTTTTTTCACTAGTTGCTTTTGCTCAAAACGAACAATTGGCCAATAATTATTTTGACCGTGGCGAATTCGAAAAAGCGCTTGTGAGTTATGAAGAATTGTTAAAAAAGCAAGCTGGTAATTTTAATTATTTTCAAAAAGTAGTTGAATGCTATCAACAACTACAGCAGTTTGACAAAGCCCAAAAAGCGCTTGAAGAAAGACTAGAAAAATACAAACAAAGTAATTTGATAGTAGAATTAGGGTTCAATTATCAACTGCAAAAAAATCAAGACAAAGCCAATAAATTTTATGACCAAGCTATCAGTAAAATCAAAAAAAATGCAACAGAAGTTTATGGTATTGCTTATGTTTTCGAGAGAAAGTCATTATTTGATTATGCATTAATGGCGTATAAAACTGCAATCGAAACCGACTCAAAATTAAGCTTTAATGTTCAAATGGCATTGCTTTATGGCCAAATGGGAAATATTGATTTAATGATAGAAACCTATCTTTTTGAAGCCTATTTAAATCCACAAAATCTTCCCATGATTCAAAACCAATTATCGCGTTTTATGACCGAAGATGCCGATGCTAATTTTAATGAATTGTTAAAAAAGGCCTTATTGGTCAAAGCGCAAAAAACACAAGACATTTTTTGGAACGATTTCCTGAGTTGGTATTTTGTGCAACTTAAAGAGTATGGTAAAGCATTTATACAACAAAAAGCAATTTATAAACGCAATCCAGATTCGTTTGGCAATATTGTCAACTTAGCGCAAATGGCAATCGAAGATAATGATGAAACATCGGCGAAGGAAATTTTGGATTTTGTAATTCAAAACACTAATGATTTGGAGTTGTTAATTCAGGCAAATTCCTATTTGGTTAAGATGAAAATTGATCATTCTTTAGAAAAAGATTATCCCGCTATTACTGAAGAATTGGATAAATTAATCAAGGAGTTTGGCGTAAGTCCATACACGCTTTCTTTATTAAAATTACAAGCTAATTTCAGTGCTTTTAAACTAAATAATCCTGAGAAAGCAAAGATTATTTTGAAAAACGCAATGGAAATGCCTCTCGATAGATATCAGTTGGCAGAAGTCAAAATGGAGTTGGCAGACATTCTTTTGTTTGAAGAAAAATTCAATCAAGCTTTGATTTATTATTCACAGGTTGATGAAGACATGAGTGGCGATGTGATAGGTCAAGAAGCCAGTCTAAAAACGGCCAAAACAAGTTATTATAAAACCGATTTTCAGTGGGCATCACACCAGCTAAAAGTACTAAAATCAGCATCATCACAATTAATTGCCAATGATGCGCTGGATTTATTCCTTTTAATCAGTGACAATACTGTGGAAGACTCTACACAAGTGGCTTTAAAAAAGTTTGCACGTGCTGATTTTCTTTTGTATCAAAACAAAAAAGAGTTGGCACTTTCTCAATTTCAAATGATTTTAAAAGAACATAAAGGCGAAGAAATTGAAGCGGTTACTTTGCTTAGAATTGGGAAAATATTTGAAAAAAAAGGAGATTTTAATGCCGCTTTAGAAAATTATAATGCAATCGTTACCAATCACAAGGAGTCGATTTACCTTGACGAAGCACTCTACTTTTCTGCTGAAATATATAATTCGCAGCTACAAGATGCCGAGAAAGCAAAGCCATTGTATGAGGAAATGATCTTCAAACACCAAGATAGTATTTATTACGTCGACTCGAGGAACAAATACAGAAAACTGAGAGGAGACACAAATCTTTAGTGTTCAGTGTTCAGTTATTAGTGTGCAGATTGTAAAAATAAATTTCAAAAATCAATCCCAATTCCTAAATAATTATGATACTCTACAACGTAACAATAAACATTCACGAAAGTGTTCACGACCAGTGGATGATTTGGATGCAACAAAAACATATTAATGATGTCTTGGCTACAGGAAAATTTACCTCGGCTCGCATGGTGAAAGTTTTGATAGAAGAAGAAATGGGCGGAACGACTTATTCTATTCAATACACGACAGATAGCAAAGAAACGTTGCAAAAATATTATGATGAAGATGCACCACGACTGCGAGAAGAAGGACATCGTTTGTTTGGTGATAAAATGTTAGCGTTCAGAACAGAGTTGGAATTGATTTCGGAACATTAAGAGATTATAAAAACCTAGCGACTTAGTGTCTTCGCGGCAAAAAATAAATTAGATACTGAAATAAATTCAGCATAAATGGAAAAAGTAAAAGCCAAAAAACACCTCGGGCAACATTTTTTAACTGACGAAAGTATTGCCAAAAATATTGCCGACACATTAGCATTTGATGGCTACGACACTGTTTTGGAAATTGGTCCAGGAATGGGAGTTTTAACAAAGTATCTTCTTGAAAAACCAACCGATACCTATGTTATTGAAATTGATAAAGAATCTGTAGAATATCTAAATTTACATTATCCAAAATTGCACGGAAAGATAGTTTCCAAAGACTTTTTAAAATACAACATTAACGAAGTTTTTGAAGGGAAACCATTTGCAATTATTGGCAATTTTCCTTACAATATTTCAACACAAATTGTCTTTCGATGTTTAGAATTACGCGAGCAAGTTCCAGAGTTTTCGGGGATGTTTCAAAAAGAAGTTGCCGAACGTATTTGTTCTAAAAAAGGAAATAAAGTGTATGGCATTCTCTCTGTTTTAGCGCAGGCTTTTTACGATGCCGAATATTTATTTACGGTTGATGAACATGTGTTTAATCCTCCGCCAAAAGTAAAATCGGGTGTTTTACGTTTGCGTAGGAAAGCAAATTTTCATTTGCCTTGTAACGAAAAATTATTTTTTAGTGTAGTAAAAATAGGTTTTCAGCAACGCCGCAAAACATTAAGAAACAGCTTAAAATCCTTCAATTTATCCGATAATTTGAAAGAAGACACTATCTTTGACCTCAGGCCAGAGCAACTTTCTGTAGAACAGTTTGTAGAACTTACTCAAAAAATAGAAGCCAATGCAGTTTAAAATCAGCAAAGAACTCTTATCGCAAATTGAGCAACTCATCCATCAAAAAAATGACCAAGAACTGGAAATTTTATTGAATGATATGCATCACGCTGATATCGCGGAGATTTTTGATGAATTAGAAATTGATGAAGCTATTTATATTTTCAAAATTTTAGATAGTGAAATCACGGCAGAAATTCTTACCGAATTGGAGGAAGATGTTCGTGAAAAAATTCTTCATGGCCTTTCGGCAAAAGAAATTGCCGAGGAATTAGATGAGTTAGATACCGATGATGCGGCAGATATTATTGCAGAACTTTCACAAAGTAAGAAAGAAGAAGTAATCTCTGAACTTGAAGACGTCGAACACGCAAAAGACATTGTGGACTTGTTGCGCTATGACGAAGATACTGCTGGTGGTTTGATGGGGAAAGAGTTGGTTAAAGTAAATGAAAATTGGAACGTATTAACCTGCGTCAAAGAAATGCGAATTCAAGCAGAAAACGTTACAAGAGTACATTCGATTTATGTGGTTGATGATGAAGGGCGATTAAAAGGTAGATTGTCTTTAAAAGATTTATTGACTACTTCTACCAAAACACCCATCAGTCAAGTTTATATCAAAAAAGTAGATTATGTAAAGGTAAATACGCCAAATACAGAAGTAGCTCGCATTATGCAAAAATACGATTTGGAAGCTATTCCGGTTGTAGATGAAATGGGCAGATTAGTGGGTCGTGTTACCATTGATGATATTGTTGACGTTATTAAAGAAGAAGCCGATAAAGATTATCAATTAGCTGCTGGTATTTCCCAAGATGTGGAAGCAGATGATAGTATTTTGGAACTAACAAAAGCCCGTTTACCATGGTTAGTTTTAGCGCTTTTTGGGGGATTTATTAGTGTAACTTTACTTGAAGGTTTTCAAAGTGCCATGACAAAATATGGTGAATTATTCTTTTTTACGCCATTAATTGCGGCAATGGCTGGAAACGTAGGAGTACAATCATCTGCAATTATTGTGCAAGGTTTAGCAAATCATTCCATAAGTGGATCAATCATTAACAGATTGCTAAAAGAAACATCGCTCAGCCTACTAAACGGATTAATTCTTGCAAGTTTATTATTTTCAGGAAGTCACTTTTTACTTGGCGTGGACATAAAAATTGGAGTCATAATTACAGTAGCATTAATTTCTGTAATTATAATGGCGTCACTGATTGGAACATCAATTCCATTAATTCTAAATAAATTTGGTATTGATCCTGCATTAGCAACAGGACCATTTATAACCACAAGTAATGATATTTTCGGAATTTTGATTTATTTTTCTATAGCTAAATTAGTATTAGGATTTTAGAATAAAAAAAACCTTTCATTTCTGAAAGGTTTTGTACCCGGAGTGGGAATCGAACCCACACACCTAAGTACACGAGTTTGAGTCGTGCGCGTCTACCAATTCCGCCATCCGGGCAATATTTGAATGAACTATAAAAAACTAATTTTTAGAAAAAATTAATTAAATACTTTGCCATCCGAGCTAAGGATTAAATGACAACTATATTGCCATTTGGATGTTGATTATTATCAATTTGTGGGTGCAAATGTAAATAATTTTTCTTCATCGAGTAATAAAATTAGTTAAAAATATCCTTTCACAGTCGGATTTAATTCCTAAATTTGCACCTCGTTAAAACGAACAACAACTAACTAACTACATCCGAGGCAATTAATACTTGAAGCTGAGAATAACATTGAAGCCAATTGTAAAGAGCGCATCGGATAACAACAACTAATTACAATGTCGCATTTAGAACCAGAAGCAAAGATATTTGCATGTTCACAAAGCGTCTACTTAGCGGAGGAAATAGCTAAAAACTATGGTGTTCCGCTTGGTAAAGTTACGTTCTCAAGATTTAGTGACGGTGAATTTCAACCTTCTTTTGAGGAATCAATTAGAGGATTACGCGTTTTTATTGTCTGTTCTACTTTTCCTAGTGCAGATAATTTAATGGAATTATTATTAATGATTGATGCTGCAAAAAGAGCGTCAGCCAGACATATAACTCCTGTAATTCCTTATTTTGGCTATGCAAGACAAGATAGAAAAGATAAACCAAGAGTTCCGATTGGAGCAAAGTTGATAGCCAAATTATTGGAAACTGCTGGTGCAACCCGAATTATGACTATGGATTTACATGCCGATCAAATTCAAGGGTTTTTTGAAAAGCCAGTTGATCATTTGTTTGCATCGACCATCTTTTTACCCTATGTTAAAAGTCTACAGTTGGACAATTTGACAATTGCATCTCCCGATATGGGTGGTTCAAAAAGAGCTTATGCTTATTCTAAGTTTTTAGAGTCTGATGTGGTGATTTGCTATAAGCAAAGAAAAGCAGCCAATATTATTGACACTATGGAGTTGATTGGCGAGGTAAAAGGAAGAAATGTGATTTTAGTTGATGATATGATTGATACTGGAGGAACATTAGCAAAAGCGGCGGATTTAATGATGGAAAAAGGAGCATTGAGTGTTAGAGCAATTTGTACACATGCAATCCTTTCGGGTGATGCTTACGAAAAAATTGAGAAATCTAAGCTATTAGAATTAATTGTTACCGATTCCATTCCGCTGAAGAAAGAGTCGAATAAAATTAAGGTGGTCAGTTGTGCACCTCTTTTTGCAGAAGTTATGCAAATGGTACAACACAACAACTCAATAAGCGGAAAGTTTTTGATGTAACTCCTGAAGCTTATTATCATTGGAGATTTTGAAATTGAATTTTGAAGTTGACAATAATTTTGAAATGAATTTTTAATTATTAACTATAAATATTTTTACATGAAATCGATTACGATTAAAGGATCAGAAAGAGAAAGCGTAGGCAAAGTAGCTACTAAAGCCTTACGTGATGCTGGAATGGTTCCTTGCGTTATTTACGGAGGAAGTCAACCAGTACATTTTGCAGCAGAAGAAAAAGCATTCAAAAACTTGGTTTACACTCCAAACGCACACACAGTTGTAGTTGATTTGGGCGGAAAATCAGCCAATGTAATTCTTCAAGATATTCAGTTTCACCCAGTTTCTGACAAAATTTTACACATTGACTTCTTTGAATTAAATGAAAACAAAGAAATTATCATGGAAGTTCCTGTGAAAGTTACGGGTACATCTCCTGGGGTTTTGTTAGGTGGTGATTTACGACTTAACCAAAGAAGATTAAAGGTAAAAGCCTTACCAAAGCACTTACCTGATTATGTTGAAGCAAACATTTCAGAATTAGAAATGGGTAACAAATTATATGTTACTAAATTGGAAGCTAAGAATTTCAAATTGATGCATCCAGACAATACAGTGGTAGCGCAAGTGAAGATTTCACGTGCTGCAATGAAAGCTGCTCAAGAAGCTGCAAAAGCTGCAAAAGCGCCAGCAAAAGGAAAGAAAAAATAATTTTCAATACTTTATTAACGAAAGCATCAGTTCACACTGGTGCTTTTTTTGTGACCTATAGTTTCAGTTTGTCACAATTTTAATTTAGATTACTTTTGCCAAATGAAATGGTTAAAAAGATTGTTCGCTCAAAGTCTAACTTCAGAAAATACAGTAATTACAAAAGCTGAGATTGAGCAAATACCAAATAATGATGTAAAAGAAGTGAGTAAAAAATACCTTATTGTCGGACTGGGAAACATTGGTGCTGAGTATGTCAATACCAGACATAACATTGGCTTTAAAGTTTTAGATTATGTAGCTCAAAAAGAAAGTCTCTCTTTCGAAACGGCCAAGTTAGGCGCAATTACAGAATACAGTATTAAAGGAAGAAAACTATTGTTATTGAAACCCAATACCTATATGAATCTCAGTGGTAAAGCGGTAAAATATTGGATAGAAAAAGAAAATATACCTAAAGAAAACATCCTTGTTATTACAGATGATTTAAACTTACCTTTTGGGACCATTAGAATCAAAGCAAAAGGTAGTGATGGCGGTCATAACGGATTGAAAAACATTCAACTTTTACTTAGCACCACTGAATATCCTCGTTTTCGATTTGGAATTAGCGATGAATTTAAAAAAGGACAACAAGTGGATTATGTTTTGGGAGAATGGAATGAAGCAGAAAAAGTAAAACTCATGGAACGCTTTGTTATCGCTAAAGAAATTATAGAGTCATTTGCACTAGCAGGTTTGAGTAATACCATGAATTCATTTAACGGAAAATAAAACGGACTGTTTTTTGGTACACCTTTTTTATGATGAAATACTATTTTAAAAAAATAATGCTTTTTCCTTTAGCTTTTGGATTGACTTTTTGTTCCTCTCAAAAGTCTACTATCAAAAATAATCCGGTGGTTATTGAAAAGTCATGTCCTGATGACGGAATATGTACTGTAGAAATACTAAGAAACAAACGAATGGAAATCAAAAAAGATGATTTTGGTTCGATATATTATCAAACGGTTGACTCTCAAGAAACTTCAGTACTTGTTTATCAATACAATCGAAAAGTAGAAAAAGGGTTGCAGGACGGAAATTATAGAGAAGAAATAGTTTTTGAAATAAAAAAGACGGATAAAAAACTCCTTCTACAAGACTTTAAGTTACAGCAAACAAAAATGCTTTACGGAAGATTTTGTTTTTGCAAAGGTGAAACAGGTTATTATGAAGTAACAAAGGGAACTTTAAAACTCAATCAAGTAAACAATAACATTAATTTTGATTTAGATTTCATTGTTACCGAAGTACCACAAATCATTACAACAATCCACACTGCAGTAAAATAAAAAAAGTCCTGTGAAAATAATCACAGGACTTTTTATAAGATGTAAAATTATATTTAATTTACAATAATACGTTTTACTACTTTAGTATCGCCATTAGTAACAGAAACTAAATAAACGCCCGATTGAATAGTGTTTAAGTCAATGTTTTCATTGAAGCTTCCAGTATTTGAAAATTCATTTTTATAAATCTGTCTTCCTCTCATATCAAAAATAGCTACAAGAACAGCTTCACTATTGTTCGATGTAAATTGAATTGTAAAATTCCCACCATTTGGATTTGGATACAACGAAAAATTTTGTAATGTATTTTCTCTTATACTAAGCGTTGAACAAATATCTACACTCCACGCGCTTATTGAACCACCATCGAGATTAAATCCATCTGCAACAGTAAGTAACCATGTTCCTGTAGAATTTTCTCCATTAAAAGCTGAAAGTGGACTGTCTGGTGCAATTATCCCCGAAATTCCAGCAGGATTTGGTCCAGGATTGCATGTTAAGGTTCCGCCTGCGTCATCAAAAGTTGCTACGACATTGCTATTACCATTTTGAGGATCACATTTAGCAGTAAATAATTCAACTGCAGTTCCAGCTGGACTTGTTAAGGTTACCGTTAAATCATTTACCCATGTATGCGGAATATTTAGATTGACATTCACATCGCTTATGATTCCACCAGAAATAATATTTAAAGTCGAAGAAACTGTTGGTGTTCCTGATGCTGAAATTGGAATAGGAACATTTGTTGAAGCAAAGTTCCCGCAACTTACTGAACCAGTTGTAAATTTAAAAGGAGCACTAAATGGACCATTGCCACAAGCAGTATTTTTTGGTAAAACTCTCCAAAAATAATCTGTATTGATGTTTAATCCAGTTACATTAAATGATGTTGTCGATGTAGTTCCTGAACTAAAAATATTGGTAAAAGCAACATCAGTAGCTACTTGCACATCATAAGCGTTTGCATTTGCATTGGCTGACCAACTTAAAGGTAATGTAGTTTGCTGATTACTTGCATTATTTGTTGGCGAAGATAATACCATGGCAGGAAAAGTTGCGCTAAACAGATCTAAGTAAAAAGAAACTGCTTTTGTCGTTGCACCGGATGTTGCATTAACAGTAATTGAATAAAATCCTGCTGGACTTGATGCTGTGTTTCCAATTGTCATTACTACTGTACCATTTGCATTTATCGAAGAAGGCGAAAATGAAGCTGTAGCAGCAGTAGGCAATCCTGTAGCGGTAAAAGTAGTAGCGGCTGTAAATCCTCCAAGTGCCAAATAGGAAATATCAAATGAAACGTTACTTCCTTGACATGCAGCTTTGTTTTGTTGTTCTGCAATACCTGAAAAAGCTACAGAAAATGTTGAAGGCGCGGCGGTAATAGTAAAGTTTGTATTAGAAATATCATAAAAAATATGCTTATATCCTCTGACCATAATTCTTTTTGTATTACCTGTGTTATTAGGAACTGTAATTACTTGTGAACCGTCGTTTGGCACTTTACTCGCAAGAAGAATCGGATAAGTTAATCCTCCATCATTGGATAACAAAATATCTACAAAAGTAGCATTGATGTTATTTCCTGTTGTTCCTGCAACTGTCCATGTTACTGTTTGATTAGAGCCTGCAACCCATGAAACAGCCGTATTTGGCACGTTCACAAGAAAAGGACCAACGCTAGCAGTGGTCACTACCATGTCATCTCGACTGGTTTGTCCACCGTTAGGAGATCTATTATCTCTCACTGTAAGAGCAAAATTCATAGTTCGTGCTACAGATGGCACAACTTCCCACGAAGGAGTTAAATTATTTGCAATGACGCTTGTTAAAACGGGCATAAATCGTTGTGGAGAAGCAGATGGAATAGTAGACCTAAAATTTGGACCTGTTGCAGAAGTTGCCACTGGCGCTTGCGTTGAAGCTTCATTGTTTGTTTGTTCCCAGCAATAGGTTAGAGCATCATTATTAGCATCTGTTGCACCGCCAGTTAATATAAAAGCAGTTGACCTTGGAATAGTATAATCTAATCCAGCATCAACAACTGGAGCAAAATTACCATTTGGAGTAGAAATAGGACAGGTCGTTCCTTGAATTACGGCTTGCGCTTCTGCTATGCTAATGAAACTAAAATGATCATCAGAGTTTGACTGCACATTTGGTGGGCAAATTCCAGCATATGCCATAATAGTTGAGCCACTTCCTGGTTCTACGGCTGTGCCATCATTTCTATTTCCGCCACAAGCGTTGTTAAATGTATGATTACAACCAAACTGGTGGCCAATTTCATGAGCAACATAGTCAATATCAAAAGGATCGCCAACTGGAGCTTGTAAACCAGTAATTCCACTAGCTTTTTGAGCATTATCACAAATTACTCCTAATCCTGCTAATCCACCACCACCAGTACTTACTGTATGACCAATATCAAAATTAGCAGTACCAATTATATTTGTGATTACATTTTGACTTTGTCCAATAAGCACTCCTGCGTTATTGTTGTTAAATGGATCTGTTGCTGCATTTGTATAAATTATAGCCGTGTTATTGGCTACTAAAACAAATCGTACTGATAAATCGCGCTGGTAAACTAAGTTAATTCTGTTTACGGTTGTAACAATAGCTGCTTGTGCTAGCGCAACTGTTCCTCCATGAAATGCAGCATATTCGCCTGTACAAGCAACTGCTAATCTATAAGTTCTAAAAGTACTATCGTTTAGCAGCTCTAAAGTAGTGTTTCTTTTTGTTGTACCTGAACGTGATTTATTGGTTTCTTCGGTCACGCCACATTCAAAAATTCTTGAAGATGTAATATCAGATTTTCTGTAAACAATAAAGTTATTTAAATCTGTTGTATAGGTATCAATATAAATACTGCTTGAATTTCCTGAAACAATCATGGCATGAAGTCCAAAAGCGGTGAAACTAACTCGCATACTCGCAGTTTGGTCGTCAATTCCTAACGCATAGTAAGTTTTAATATCAGGAAACTGATCGGCTAATCCTTTTTCCATAATTGGCGATTCATAAAACTCATAACTGTTAAATCCTCCATCAGGGTTGGGAAAAGACAAAACTACGTTTGAATTTTGTCCAGAACTATCTAATGGAGCTGAAACTAATTGATTTTTTAATGCATTCAAATCAAGTGAATATAACTGATATTTCGTGGGCAAACTTGCTCTGCCCATTTTTGATAAACCTGCCAATCTTTCTTCAGAAACTTTATTCCATAAATTAGATTGTCCATAGCTATTTGAAAACAAAACGATAGCTAGTACTAAAAATATTTTTTTCATTTTTTTAACTTTACTTTTCCAAATATAGCATATGTTTTCAAAACTTGTTAAATTCTTTTTTTGACTTTTTTAATGATTTTAAGACTTAAAAAATATAACAGTAACCTTTTTAAAACATACTAAAAACTATAATGTTCTGCTTTCACGTAGCCAATATTTAGTTCTTTTTACCAAATAGAACATCACTGGAACCATTACTAAAGTTAGAACGGTTGCATAAGTCAAACCAAATATAATAGTCCATGCCAGTGGCGACCAGAAAATTACATTATCACCGCCCATGTATAGGTGCGGATTTAAATCGGTTATTAACCCGAAGAAGTCGAAGTTCAACCCAATAGCAAGCGGAATTAATCCTAAAATTGCAGTTAGAGCAGTTAATAATACAGGGCGTAAACGGTTTTTTCCGCTTTCGATAATTATTTCTTTAATTTCAACGATAGTTAAATCATCATGACTTTCAACATTCTTTTCAGCTACTTTTTTATCTAAAAGTAAAACAAAGAAATCCATTAATACAATTCCATTTTTCACCACAATTCCGGCTAAGGAGATGATTCCCATCATGGTCATTAAGATAACAAAATCCATATTGGCGATGACGTAGCCATAAAACACACCACTGAAACTTAGGAGTACGGTAAACAAAATCACAATGGTTTTTGAAACTGAATTAAACTGCAATACAATAATGATGGTAATTCCGGCCATGGCAAGAAACAAAGCATACATCAAGAAACTTTGATTCTTTCCTTGCTCTTCTTGAACTCCCGAGAAGGAATAGGAAATTCCTTTTGGCAATTGATAAGATTTTAATTCTGTACCAATTTGCTTTGTAATTTCATCACCATTATAACCCGTCAGTACATTGGAATAAATAGTCATTATTCGCTTATAGTTCTTTCTTTTGATTTGGTTATAGGTTTTGCTTTTCTCCGTTGATGAAACTGCCGAAATTGGCACTTGCATCATTTGACCATTTGCCTGATTCCTGAAGGTTAACGCTTGATTGAAAAGGATATTTTCATTTTTGCGTTGGTCTTCTTGCATACGAACTACAATATTGTAATCGTCGTCACCTTCTTTGAAAGTTGATATTTCTTGACCATAAACGGAACGGCGCAAATTAAAACCTAATTGTCCTGTTGAAACGCCCAAACTTCCGGCATTTACTCTGTCTACTTTTACCTCTAATTCTGGACTTTCTTTATTAACATCCACATTTAATCTTTCGATACCTGGAATTTTTTTAGAGTCAATAAAAGCAATCATTTTGTCTGCTTCTTTTAGCATTTCTTGATAGTCAGCGCCAGCAGAACCCGTTAATTGAATACTTATAGGATAACCCGCTGGTGGACCATTGGCGTCTTTTTCTACCGTTACCGTTGCACCAGCAATTGCTTTTACTCGTGTTCTAATTTCATCTAAAACATCGGAAGTATTTACATCTCTTCGAAATTTAAATTCTGAAAAATTAACGGTAACTTTACCTTTAAAGGGTGTTTCGTTGGCCGAACCAGCATCGACATTTGGATTTCCTGCACCAACACCAACTTGTGAAACGATGCTTTCCGCCAAATAGTTTTCGTCCGTTGAAGGATCGATATATTTTTTCATTATATCAATCACTTGCTTTTCTACAAATAAAGTGGCTTTGTTCGTTTTTTCAATATCTGTTCCTTGTGGATATTCAATATAAGTAATTACCTGTCTTGGAATGTTATCTGGGAAAAACAATACTTTTCTTGGGAAAAGACCTAATAAGAAAATAGATAGAAATAGCATTGCAATAATTCCTCCAAGTGCAAACCATGAATTTCTTCCGGACAGTATTTTACTTAAAAAGCGTTGGTATTTTTCTTCTAATCTTGGGAAGAAACTATGTTGAAAATCTTGTGTCCATTGGTACAATTTCCATTTGTACAACCACATCAGTCCTAAAGAAATCAAAGAAAAGTGTCCAATTCCTCTCGCAAATTTTGAGTCGTTGATATTTCCGATGATTACAAATAAAACGCCTATAATTCCTAAGATAATGGTATAACGCTTTGCCGATTTATTGGTAACATTTTTATCTTCAATATCCATCGAACCACCAGTCATAGCGGCATTTACAACCATTGCTACAAAAAGTGATGCTGTCAAAGTTACGGTCAGTGTTATTGGGAAATAAATCATGAATTTACCCATAGTTCCTGGCCAAAGTGCAAAGGGTAAAAACGCCATCAAAGTTGTTGCTGTTGATGAAATAACTGGCCAAGCAATTTCGCCAATACCTACTTTTGAAGCTTGGACTCTCGGCATTCCTTTTTTCATATTGGCAAAAACGTTATCAACTACCACAATTCCGTCGTCAACCAATAATCCTAATCCCATCACTAAACCAAAAAGCACCATCGTATTTAATGTCAACCCAAAAGCTGCCAAAATCGTAAAGGCAATCATCATCGAAAGAGGAATGGCTGCTCCAACGAACAAGGAGTTTCTTAATCCCATGGTAAACATCAATACAATCATTACTAACACAATTCCAAAAATGATGTGGTTTGATAATTCATCCACTTGGTGTTCTACACGAGATGATTGGTCGTTAGTCAATTCAACCGTTAAATCTTTTGGCAAATAATCTTGATGAGCCAATTCGAGTTTTTCTTTAACTTGTTCAATCGCCGAAATCATATTTTGACCCGAACGTTTTTTCACGTTGAGCATCACTACTTCTTTGCCTTTTTCACGAGCATATGTAGTTTTTTCTTTTTCTTTGAAGGAAACGACAGCAACATCTTTTAAATAAACGGTTCCGCCATTGTGTTTGACCACAATATTTTCTAACTCTTTCGGGTCTTTAATTTCTCCGATAATTCTAATATTGTTTCTGGAACCTTGTGAAATTAAATTTCCACCCGAAAGTGTCATATTTTCATACTTAACCGCATTTTGAATATCATCAAATGATACTTGTGCCGCAGTCATTTTAAAAATATCAACTGCAATTTCCACTTCTTTGTCGTCAACACCAAGAATGTCAACTTTCTTTACTTCGGGAATTTCTTCAATATCGTCTTGTAATTTTTCGCCATACTTTTTCAGCTGTTGCGTAGTGTAATTCCCTTTTAAATTAATATTTAAAATAGGCACTTCTTCTGAAATGTTTAGCTCAAAAACACTCGGTTCTACTTTGCTTCCGTTATCAAGATTTGGCCAATCGGTATCGGCTTTTACAATATCTACTTTGTCTTTGATTTTGGTTTTGGCCTCTTCAATAGCAACTTTATCACTAAACTCGGCGATAATCATTCCATAATCTTGAAATGAACTTGCGGTTACTTTTTCAACGCCACTAATGTTTTTGATTTCCTTTTCGAGTGGTTTGATAATTAATTTCTCCACATCTTCTGCTGAATTCCCTGGGAAAACCGAAGAGATATATACTTTATTTTCAATGATTTCTGGGAAATCCTCACGAGGCATGGTTACATAAGCAATCAAACCAGTAACAGTAACGAGCAAGGTAAAAATATACACCGTTACACGATTATCTATTGCCCAACTCGATATTCCAAATTCTTTATTTTTGTGTGACATATTTTTTAGTTTAAAGTTGTTTAATTTGTTCAAAAGTTTAGTACGACTGTCTTTTTTAAACAATCCTAAACCCTAAACAATCTTAAACGATTTTTAAAAGTTTAGTTTCATTCCTTCTGAAATATTGTTTACGCCTTCGGTTACAATAACATCATTTTCGTTTAATCCGCTTATTATTTCAGTAACATTATCCGATGATTTTCCAATTTCAACTACCACTTTTTTAGCAGTACCTGTTTTGCCATTGCTTCCTTCAACAGTGTAAATAAATTTATTTCCTTCGCCATCTTCTTGAACGACATTCGTTGGAACTACTATTGCAGTTTTATTGGTGTAATCAATTATTTTTAATTTCGCTACTTGATTTGGACGCAACATGTTATCAGGATTTGGAATGCTTACTTCTATGCCAAAACTTCTATTATTTGGATTGATAAAATTGCCCACTTGTCTTACTTTACCAACATATGTTTTTCCTAGCGATGTTAAAAAAACATCAACTTCGGTTCCTACTTTTAGTTTTCCAATGTAAGTTTCAGGCACAGAAGTCGACACAAACATATTTCCCAAATTTACAATTCGCATTAATCCTTGTGCACTTGGCGCAACGACTTGGCCTTTTTCAACAAAAACTTCATCAATTGTTCCCGAAAACGGCGCGCGAATTATAGTTTTAGACAATTGAGCTTTGATTTGAGCCACTGCTTTTTGGGCAGAAATCATCTGTGTTTGTGCTTGTAAATATTGAATTTCTGAGCCAATTTTTTTGTCCCAAAGATTTTTTTGTCGTTCAAAAGTTGTTTTTGCTAAGGAGAATTGATTTTCGGCATTGGCTAACTGTTGACTCATTCCTGCATCATCAACTCTCCCAAGAATTTGTCCTTTGGCTACTTTTTGTCCCGCTTTTACATTTAGTGAAGTTAAAAGTCCACTAAACTCTGGCTGTATCAAAATATTTTCTTTAGTATCTACACTTCCTTGAATTTCTAAATAGTGATTAAATAAGGTGTCTTTTAAAGTGGCAACGCTTACCAATGCTTCTTCTTTTTTTACATCTAATGTTGCTAACGCTTCTTCAATTTTGGTAATATCAGCTTGCAATAATGCCTTTCTTTCTTGAAGTGCTTTTACATTTTTAGCACTTACTAATTGGTCGATAGAATTGGCGTTTTCTTTATTACTACAGGATAGTATTGACAAAGATAGTATGGCAATGACGATTATTTTTGTACTCATGATTGTCGTATTTTTTTCTTGGGAATTGTAAATATTCGATTTCATATTGATGATAGATTAGTTTTTATTTAGTATTTTTTCTAAGGTTGCTTTTTTATTAATAATCTCAACCATAGATTGGAGATAAGCTTGCTGCTTTGAGTAGAGTTGTTGCTGTGCATCAGTAAAATCAAAACTTGAGGAAAGGCCTTCTCTAAACTTTATTTGTTGTTTATTTTCTATTCTTTCTGCTAAACTCAGGTTACTTTTGGACGTAGCATATTGTTCAATGCTGTATTCGAACTCGCTTTTGGCTTTTTCGTATTGTAATTTCAATTTTTGTTCCGTTTCGGTGAGTTGCGTTTTTGCTTGATCTAAAGCAATTTTAGCCTGCTGCGTTCTTGAACTTCTGGCTAAACTGCTAAATATTGGGATGTTCAAACCAATTCCAAGGTTGGAGAAATTCAACCAGTTTTGATTATTAGTAAAAAAAGTAAATTGATTACTAAAGGAGTTATAACCATAGTTTATACTTGCGGCTAGTGTAGGTAATGCTTTGCTTCTTTCAAGTTTGTACTCTAATTTTCGTTGTTCTTGAAAATTTAGAGCCATTTGATAGTTGATGTTTTCTGAAACTACAAATTCATTTTTAGAAAACGATAAGTCTAAATTTGAAGTAGAAAGATTATCTAATTTATCTGTTAATTTGATTTCAGCATTAATGTCGATACCTAGATTTATTTTAAGAAACTTATAAGCCACATCAAGTAAACGTTTATTATAGTTTAGAGTACTATTAATCGAAGTAAGTGTAATTTGAAGCTGCTCTACGTTTTCTTCTTCAATTAATCCGTTTTTGAAGGTTTCATTGGTGTCGAAAAGTGTTTTTTCTAAAGTGGCTTTGTTTTTTTCTAATATAGCAATGCTTTCTTCTGCTAACAAAACGTTTCCATAAGAGTTGATTATCATTTCTCTTATTTCGCTATCAGTTTTTAGTTTGGCATTTTGATAAAATTTCATGTACGTTTTTGAAGCTTGTAGTGCTACAATGTATGAACCATCAAAAATTAATTGGCTTAACGAGGCATTGGCAACCATATTGTGCTTTGTTCCAAAAGCTACTGTCGCAAATTCGCCTGGTGTTCCGCCAAAAAATTCAGCAGGCACAACCGTTTGTTGTAATACAAAGTTGTTTTGATAGCTCACATTTGCATTAAGTTGAGGTAAACCCATAGCGGTTGTTTCCCATTTTTTTTCTTTTGATGCATCAATATCTCTTTTTGCATTGATTGCAGCATAATTATTTTGTAAGGCATGATCAATGGCTTGTTGCAGACTAAATGAGTAATTCTGTTGTTTTTCTTGGGCTTGTAAAACACTTACAATCAGTAGAAAGGTTAGCAATACTTTGTTTTTCATTGATATTTATAAATTAGGGTTTTTTAATTGTTTTTCTAGTTCTTCAATTCCTTTTGGAGTTGCAATTGCGCGAGTGTGATATTCTAATGCTTTTAATTCGAGTTCGTAGGCATCTTTCTCAAGCATAGTGTTTTCGTTGATAGAAAATATCAAAGTATAATAAAACTGCACCGCCGATTTTATATCAGTATCATTTCTATAAATTCCGCCTACAATTCCTTTTTCAATATTTTGTTTAAAAACTTGGCTGCAATCTTCAATTTCAGTAGCCATCATTTTTTCGTAAATTTCAGGATAATGTTTTTTCAATTGATAGGCAGGTGAGTGGTCAAACGATTGAAACATTTCTTTAAACATTTTTCGCAATTCAAAGTTTTCTTCGATAGCATTATAATTCTTCGAGATGATTTCATCCATCATGCTATGAATTTTTTGGTGCACAACTTCTGTTCCCTCTTCGATAAGTTTTTCCTTATTGCTAAAATATTTGTAAATGGTCTTTTTGGAAATACACATTTCGCAGGCAATATCATCCATAGTAACACTCTTGAAACCAAGTTTCAGGAACATATCGGTTGCTTTTTTGATGATTTTGTCTTTCATTTTTATTGTTTTCGGGGACAAATATATTCAGGAAACTTTAAATACTAAAATAGTTTCCTTTGTATTAACCTAAATTTAACATTAGATAAGCATTTGACAAAATGTGTTTTTGAATTACATTAGCAAAAAAAAATCATGCAAGCGATATCTCACTATCAAGGTCTAGTTTCAGCGCATTTCAATTCATTGTTATTCGAAAAAGAACCGAAGAATTTATATGAACCGATTCAATATATTATCTCGTTAGGTGGAAAAAGATTGCGTCCAGTTTTGACCTTGATGGCGACTGAAGTTTTTGATACCGATTGTAAAAAAGCATTAGCTGCTGCCACTGCGGTTGAGGTTTTTCATAATTTTTCGTTAATTCACGATGACATTATGGATGATGCGCCTTTGCGAAGAGGAAACGAAACAGTGCATGAGAAATGGAACATCAACACCGGAATTCTCTCGGGTGATGCGATGTTAATTTTGGCTTATCAATATTTTGAGGAATATGAACCAAAAATATTTCGGGAATTAGCCCAACTTTTTAGTAAAACAGCCCTCGAAGTATGTGAAGGACAACAATACGACGTTGATTTTGAGACGCGCGACGATGTTACCATTCCGGAATATTTAAAAATGATTGAATATAAAACCGCGGTTTTGGTTGGCGCATCGATGAAAATGGGTGCAATTGTGGCTGAAACTAATGAAGAAAACAAAAACTTCATCTACGATTTTGGACTGAATCTCGGCTTGGCATTTCAGCTGCAAGATGATTATTTGGATGCTTTTGGGAATCCAGAAACATTCGGAAAACAAGTGGGTGGCGATATTATCGAAAACAAAAAAACCTATTTATATTTAAAAGCATTAGAATTTGCAACACCTTCACAAAAAGAGCAATTACTGCACTTGTTTTCTATTCAACCAAACGATAATACGGATAAAATAAATTCTGTTAAACTTTTATTTAACGAAACTGGTGCAAGTGCAGCCACACAAAAAGCGATAGTTGATTTCACGCTTCTTGCTTTTGAAACTCTTGAAAAAATGGATATCGAACCAAGCAAAAAAGAAATGCTCAAATCGTTTGGCGAGAAATTAATGAGTAGGAAAGTGTAACTCAAAATGAATTGGTTCCAACGGTTATCGATATTCCAGTCATCGGAACAAAAAAAAGGTAGCACTTTTTTTTACGCTTATTTCTTTCCTGTTTTTACTGTTATTGCACTTTGGATAGATTCCACCAGTTTTTCTAACATTTATTTTGATGGTAGAAATCTGACTAATGTATTGGCGATACTATACTTCTGTTTGTTTTTTAATTCGGCACAATCCTATTTGAGAAAGCTCATGTTTACCATGGTTTTTTTATCCTATTTAGGAGAACTAATTTTTTGCAAACTTCTTGGAATGTATAATTACAGAACAGCAGATATCCCGCTTTATGTCCCATTTGGTCATGCCATTGTTTATGCGTCAGGATTTGTTTTTGCTGAGAACTCATTGATAGTTCGAAACACTATTTTGCTCAAAAAAATTTTTTTTACATCCTTCGCAATTCTTTTTTTAGGTGTTGGACTGGTTTTAAATCATTGGTTTTCAATTATTTTTGGATTATTATTCTTTGTATTAATGCGAAGAAAAAAATGGCAAAACGTTTATTATACCATTGCTCTTTGTGTTATCTTTATCGAATTAGTTGGCACATTTTTTAAATGTTGGACTTGGGTTCCAAAAACGTCTGGATTAATTCCTGCAGCAAATCCGCCGATGGGCGCAGTATTTTTTTATGCTGGTGGCGATGTGATTTTAGCAAAAATTGTTAGCTATTGGAAAGAATAAAATAATAGTAATTAAATAAGCATGAATTTTCCAGTTCCCATTTCAACAGATGACCTATTGTCATATGCACAACAAGAACAACTGTATTCTAGTTTAATCAATCAAATTAATAAAGACTTTAATTTGGCCAATGAACCTATCGATTTTCCACAAAGTACCTCGCCTCAAGAACTCAAAATTCAACTTCATGAGAAATTATATCGTTTAATTCAATATAAATTTGCCGAATATTTAAACCTACTTTACATTATTGATGTTCCCGAAGATGCCGTTAAACAATTGGACGGTTCCTATTTAGTGGAACTTTCAGAGCAGGTCGCCTTTTTAATTTTAAAACGCGAATGGATGAAGGTTTGGTTTAGGAATAAATATTAAAAGAATACCCTCACAAAAGGCATAAATGCTTCTCCATACAAATCGATATTTCTATCAAAAAGTAAATTATATCTAAAACCCAGTGTCACATTATCGGTTCGATAACCCGCACCAACAAACAAACCAGTGTACCAAAAATTTTCGTTAAATTGCTCGGTTAATTGTACATAAGTATTATTCACATTAACTTCTTCTAACTCTAGCGAAAGCTGAATTTCTGGCAAAGGATTGTATAGTCCAATTAAACTACCACCAAAAACATTCGACGAAAAAAAATTTTCTTGGTCAATGTAGCTATATTGAAGGGCAACACCAGCAGCAAACTTTTGGTTAAAATTATAAATGGCGCTCGGTGCAATCGTAATATTTGTAAAATCATTGCCTAATGACAAGCCAAAACCTCCGCCAAATTGCACATGACTCCAAAAACTGCTTTTGGGTTTCATATTTGCATCATTCTGTGATAAAACTTTAAAAGGTAGAACAAGAAAAATTAAAATCAAAAACACTTTGGAAACAGAAGTAAAAGTATACCTGACCATACGTTTGTATATTTATTTAGCGTTATAAAAGTATTAAAATCATTGATACATTATAACAAATATCATACTTTTGCGTAGAATTTTTTTATAAAAATCATTTACTTACAAAAAATATGGACAGGTTTTCCTTTTTGAATGCAGCACATACTGAGTTTTTTGCCGAATTATATGAACAATACCTTCAAAATCCTGATAGTGTAGAACCAAGTTGGAGAGCTTTTTTTCAAGGGTTTGATTTCGGAATGACCACTTACAACGAAGAAAATGCTGTTGTGGAATTAGCCAATTACGCTGCCAATGTTCCTCAAAATGGTCAAGTTTCAGATAAATTACAAAAAGAGTTCAATGTATTGAAATTGATTGATGCCTACAGAACTCGCGGACATTTGTTTACAGAAACCAATCCTGTAAGAGATAGAAGAGCATATGAGCCAACATTAGAATTGATAAATTTTGGCCTTTCTGACGCTGATTTGAATACGGTTTTTGATGCGGCCAAAGTGCTTGGTCATCAGCCAAAAACGTTGAAAGAGATTATTTCTCATCTCAAAAACGTGTACTGCCAACATATTGGTATTGAGTACATGTACATGAGAAAACCAGAAGTTATTCAGTGGATTCAAAATAAATTAAACGTAAACGATAATCTTCCAAATTTTGACTCGGAGCAAAAGAAACATATTTTAGGAAAATTAAACGAAGCGGTTTCATTTGAGAACTTTTTACATACTAAATATGTAGGTCAAAAAAGATTTTCCCTAGAAGGTGGTGAAAGTATCATTCCAGCACTCGACGCATTGATTGAATCAGCTGCCGAAAAAGGAGTGGAACATTTCGTGATGGGAATGGCGCACCGCGGAAGATTGAATATATTAGCCAATATTTTTGGTAAATCTACACAAGATATTTTCTCCGAATTTGACGGAAAAGATTACGATAAAGAGTACTTTGATGGAGACGTTAAATACCACTTGGGTTTAACCGCAGAAAGAAAAACCAAATCAGGCAGAAAAATCAATATTAATTTAGCGCCAAATCCTTCACATCTAGAAACTGTTGGCGCAGTGATAGAAGGTATCACTCGTGCTAAACAAGACAAATATTTTCCAGACGATTTCTCCAAAGTATTACCTATCGCTGTTCACGGCGATGCCGCAATAGCAGGACAAGGAATTGTATATGAAATTGTGCAAATGGCTCAATTGGATGGTTATAAAACAGCTGGAACGATCCACATCGTGATAAATAATCAAGTAGGTTTTACCACTAACTATCTTGATGCGCGTTCCTCAACCTATTGTACTGATGTGGCCAAGGTAACCTTGTCGCCAGTGCTTCATGTCAATTCAGACGATGCAGAAGCAGTGGTTCACGCCATGCTTTTTGCATTAGATTTTAGAATGCAGTTTGGACGCGATGTGTTCATCGATTTATTGGGATACCGAAAATATGGTCATAACGAAGGCGATGAACCTCGTTTTACTCAGCCTGTCTTATATAAAATTATAGCTCGTCATAAAAACCCTAGAGATATTTATGCTGATAAATTAATTACAGCAGGAATCGTAGATGCGGCATATTTAACAAAAATCGAAAATGAATACAAAGAGAAGTTAGATGAAAATCTGCAAGAATCACGAAAAAAAGAGGTAACCATAATCAAACCATTTTTACAAGATGAATGGGACGGATATATTCAGGTTTCTGATGACGAAATGTTGAAAAAAGTCGATACTACTTTTGATAAAAAGAAATTAGAAGAAATCATAGTTTCTGTTTCTACTTTGCCATCTGATAAAAAATTCATCAATAAAATCACTAAAATTGTTAGCGATAGAAAAACAATGTTTGAAAATGATGTTATCGATTGGGGAACAGCCGAAACTCTCGCTTATGGTTCGCTTTTAACAGAAGGATATGATGTTAGAATTTCTGGACAAGACGTAGAAAGAGGAACTTTCTCCCATCGTCATGCTGTGGTAAAAGTAGAAGACAGTGAAGAAGAAGTTATACTTTTAAATTCACTTAAAGATAAAAAAGGAAAATTCAATGTATTTAATTCCTTCCTATCAGAATATGGAGTTTTAGGTTTTGATTATGGTTATGCGTTGGCCAATCCAAATGCATTGACAATTTGGGAAGCGCAGTTTGGTGATTTCTCTAACGGTGCACAAATCATGATTGACCAATATATTTCATGTGGCGAAGACAAATGGAACAACCAAAACGGAATTGTGATGTTGTTGCCTCATGGTTATGAAGGTCAAGGCGCCGAACATTCATCGGCTAGAATGGAACGTTACTTACAACTTTGTGCACGTCATAATATGTATATTGCTAATTGTACAACGCCAGCCAATTTCTTCCACTTGTTGCGTCGTCAAATGAAAACCAAATTCCGCAAACCTCTTGTGGTTTTCTCACCCAAGAGTTTGTTGCGTCATCCATTGTGTGTATCTACTCGTGAGGAATTATATAGCGGGCAATTTCAAGAAACAATTGACGACAATTCAGTAGATAAGAAAAAAGTAAAAACAGTCGTTTTTTGTTCTGGTAAATTCTATTTCGACATTCTTGCTGAAAGGGAAAATAACGGCAGAAATGATGTAGCTTTGGTTCGTATCGAGCAGCTATTTCCTTTGCCAGTAGAACAATTAAAGGCAATTATTGCGAGTTATCCAAATGCAGATGATTATGTTTGGGCACAAGAAGAACCAAAAAATATGGGAGCATATAGTTTTATGTTAATGAATTTCGATTTAGTAAAATGGAGATTAGCATCCTTAAAAGCATACGCAGCACCAGCAGCAGGAAGTCATACAAGAGATAGAAGACGCCATGCTGATGCAATAAGAATGGTATTTGATAAAAATTTATTTAGATAGATAAAAATTTGTTTCAAGTTTAAAGTTTCAGGTATGATGATTCAACGTGAAACTTTAAACAACCTAAACTTTAAACAAAAAATAAGATGATTTTAGAAATGAAAGTGCCTTCACCAGGCGAGTCGATAAAAGAAGTTGAAATTGCTACTTGGTTAGTAAAAGACGGCGATTATGTAGAAAAAGACCAAGCAATCGCTGAGGTTGATTCTGATAAAGCTACTTTAGAGCTACCTGCAGAAGCCAGTGGAATTATTACATTAAAAGCATCAGAAGGCGACGCAGTGGCTGTTGGCGCAGTGGTTTGTTTAATTGATACAAGCGCGGCTAAACCAAGTGGTGATGCGCCCGTAGTTGAAATTAAAGTTGAAGCACCAAAAGTAGAAGAGAAAAAGGTTGAAGCGCCAAAACCTGCCGCGCAACCTGTTGCAACATACGCTACACAAGCACCATCGCCAGCAGCAAGAAAAATATTAGACGAAAAGAATATCCAACCTACTGACATTGTAGGAACAGGAAAAGGCGGAAGAATAACTAAAGATGATGCAGTAAACGCTGTGCCTTCAATGGGAACTCCAACAGGTGGAACTCGTGGTTCTGAAAGAACAAAACTTTCTATGTTGCGTCGTAAAGTAGCAGAAAGATTAGTTTCGGCTAAAAATGAAACCGCTATGTTAACTACTTTTAATGAAGTTGACATGACCGCTATTTATGCCTTGAGAGCTGAATATAAAGACGCTTTTAAAGACAAACACGGTTTAGGTTTGGGCTTTATGTCGTTCTTTACTAAAGCAGTTACAAGAGCTTTGCAATTATTTCCTGATGTGAACTCAATGATTGACGGCCAAGAAAAAATATCTTATGATTTTTGCGATATTTCAGTAGCCGTTTCTGGACCAAAAGGATTAATGGTTCCTGTAATGAGAAATGCAGAAACACTTTCTTTTAGAGGTGTTGAAGCTGAAATCAAAAGATTAGCTATTCGCGCTCGCGACGGACAAATCACCGTAGACGAAATGACTGGAGGAACATTTACCATTTCTAATGGTGGTGTTTTCGGAAGTATGTTGTCAACGCCAATCATCAATCCGCCACAATCAGGGATTTTAGGAATGCACAACGTAGTAGATAGAGCTATTGTGAAAAACGGACAAATCGTGATTGCTCCAGTAATGTTTGTAGCACTTTCTTATGATCACAGAATTATCGACGGTCGTGAATCAGTTGGTTTCCTTGTGGCAGTAAAAGAAGCTTTGGAAAACCCAGTAGAAATATTAATGGGAGGAAATGCAAAGAGAGCTTTGGAATTATAACCTCATAACTTTGTCTTTCTGACGAAGGAAAAATCTCATCCCGCTTGGTTTTCTAAGCGGGATTTTTAGTTTATTTGTCTTTCACTTTTAAGCTATGATGCAAAACAAAAAATAAGCAGTGAAAGGATTTATTTTTATCACTATGCTAATTGATAATATTTATTAAGTAGTAATTATTACAGTACTGCCAAAATTTAGCACCAAATTAAGTATTATTATTTTGTTAATTTTCCTTGATGTTTTTCGATACAACATTTACTTTTTATTGATTGAAAAAAGTTTACCGCAAATACAAACAATGATTGTAATAATCAATAATCGCTTTACCTTTTAGTAAAATATCCGCGCCAATAATCCCATGAACCGGTTTAGCATTGTGTTGTTGTAACGCTTCATTAACATGGGTCATATCAAAAATAACTAAATGAAATTCGTTCGTTTTCCAGCGTCCCATTTTTAACGAGTTATTTTTTGCTAATTGTGTAAACATTCCAGTCGCACCAGCACCAGCAGCTTTGGTTTTTGATTTTTTTGCAATTAAGTTGAAATACTCAATTCCTTCAAAACCAACACAGCTATTAGAAGCACCAGTATCGAGAATAAAGTTTCCTTTTACACCATTTACTGTGGCTTTTATCAACAAATGTTGTGTCTTAGAAACTTTAAATTTGATTTTTTTATAATTTTCTTTTTTGAGTAAGTCCTGAAGATGTTTCATAAATGTAAAATGATGTCAAATGTAATTCAAAAATCGATAGCAAACTTTGTAACTTTGCCACTTTAGAAACAACATGATTTTAACCGATACACATACTCATCTTTATTCAGAGGAATTTGAAAATGACCAAATCGAGATGATTCAAAGAGCTATCGATACAGGCGTTTCTCGCTTTTTTGTGCCGTCAATAGACTCAACCTATACCCAAAAAATGTATGATTTGGAAACTCAATTCCCAGAGAATATTTTCTTAATGATGGGTTTGCATCCTTGCTATGTCAAAGAAAATTATTTGGAAGAATTGGCGCATGTGGAAACAGAATTAGCCAAGAGAAAGTTTTATGCTGTTGGTGAAATAGGAATTGATTTGTTTTGGGACAAATCTTTTTTAAAACAACAGCAACACGCTTTTCAACATCAAATTCAATTGGCAAAAAAATACAAATTAGCCATTAATATTCACTGTCGTGACGCATTTGACGAAGTTTTTGAAGTATTAGAAAGTGAAAAAGCGTCTGATTTATTTGGTATTTTTCATTGTTTTACAGGCAATTTCAGTCAAGCCCAAAGAGCCATTGATTTGAATATGAAGCTAGGAATTGGTGGTGTTGTTACCTTCAAGAATGGAAAAGTAGATCAGTTTCTTCGCGAAATAGATTTAAAACATGTTGTACTCGAAACCGATTCGCCTTATTTAGCGCCAGTTCCATATCGAGGCAAACGAAATGAGAGTAGTTATACCGTTTTAGTAGCTCAAAAATTGGCAGAAATTTATAATCTTCCAGTAGACGAAATTGCTCGAATTACCACCGAAAACTCAAAAGCTGTTTTTGGGATTTAAGGGTTCAATCCATTACAATTGAGTTTTTTTTTGTTCATTTGTTGTTGTAAAATTTAAATACTCATGCAAAAATTTGACGCCATTCGTCCGTTTTATGATACCGAAGTAAATGACGCTATTCGTGCCTCGTTAAATCATCCGATGATGAAAGCCATCATGAATTTTACATTTCCTGAACTCGAAGATGAAACATGGAAAGAACAATTGAAACGAACGCATTCTATCCGTGACTTTCAATGCAATTTTATTTACAAAGCCTTAAAAAAAGTCTTGGAAAAAAGCTCTGATGGTTTATCAACTTCTGGTTTTGAAAAGCTAGAAAAAAACACTTCTTATCTTTTTATCTCCAATCACAGAGATATCATTTTGGACACTTCTTTACTTAATGCTTGTTTGTTTGAACACGGATTTGTTATGACAGCGTCGGCTATTGGCGATAACCTAGTGAAGCGCGATTTTATGAACACATTAGCCAAGCTCAACAGAAATTTTTTAGTGCAGCGCGGTTTGTCGCCAAGAGAGTTATTGCAGAGTTCAAAATTAATGTCGGAATATATCGGGCAGTTGTTGTTGCGCGAAAATCGTTCGGTTTGGATTGCACAACGCGAAGGTAGAACCAAAGATGGCAGTGATGCCACGCATCCTGGCGTATTGAAAATGCTTGCCATGGGTTCAGATGAGCCTAATTTAATGGATTATTTCAAGAAAATAAAAATAGTCCCCGTTTCTATTTCATATGAGTATGACCCAACTGATGCCTTAAAAATGCCTCAACTAATAGCAGAAGCCAAAAATGAAATTTACATCAAAGAAAAGAACGAAGATTTTGTAACATTATTAAGTGGGATAATTGGGCAAAAAAAACGCATCCATATTCATGTTGGTGCTGTTTTAGATAAAGAACTGGACACCATTAAAGCCGAGTTTGACAATAGTAATAAACAAATACAAGCTTTAGCTCAAGCAATAGATGATTCCATTTTACAAAGCTACAGGTTGTGGCCAACTAATTATATTGCTTACGATTTATTATATAAGACAAATACCTTTGAAAGTCATTATACTGCCGATGAAAAATCGCTTTTCGAAAGAAGACTAGAGCTAAAAATCGACCAAAATAATCAACAGATGCTTGAGAGTTTCTTAGCCATGTATGCCAATCCAGTGGTCAACAAATCAAAGTATGAGAATGCAATCTAAACCCAACATACTTTTGATTTATACTGGTGGAACTATCGGTATGATGAAAGATTTTGAAACCGGTGCGTTGAAAGCGTTCAACTTTAAAAAATTACTTCAAAAAATACCCGAACTACAGCAACTCGATTGTACTATCGAGACCATTTCTTTTGAAAAGCCGATAGACTCTTCTGCCATTAGTATTGATAAATGGGTCACAATCGCCACCATTATTGAAGAGAACTATACTAGTTTTGATGGATTTGTGGTCCTTCATGGTTCTGACACCATGTCTTATTCAGCTTCAGCATTGAGTTTTATGCTAGAAAATTTAGGTAAGCCTGTAGTTTTTACAGGGTCACAATTGCCCATAGGCGATTTAAGAACAGATGCCAAAGAAAATTTAATCACAGCCATTCAAATCGCTTCTTTACAACAAAAAGGAAAACCAGTGATTCAAGAGGTTTGTTTATATTTTGAATATAAATTATATCGCGGTAATAGAACTACCAAGATAAATGCCGAACATTTTAATGCCTTTTCATCGCCCAATTTTCCTCCGTTAGCCGAGTCGGGTGTTCATTTAAAAATAGATGCGACAGCTGTTATACATAAAAAAGGGAATAAAAAACTACAAGTACACAAGCAGTTAAATGATGAGGTAGTTATTATTAAAATGTTTCCCGGAATCAACGAAGTGGTTCTATCATCAATTATAGCAATTCCAAATTTAAAAGGGATTGTTCTTGAAACCTATGGTTCGGGAAATGCGCCAACTGATGATTGGTTTATCAAAACCCTAAAAACAGCTATAAAAAGCGGTTTGCATATCATCAACGTGACCCAATGTTCAGGCGGAAGTGTCAACATGGGTCAATATGAAACCAGCACACAGTTGAAAGAAATTGGGGTTATTTCTGGGAAAGATATTACTACAGAAGCAGCTATAACTAAGTTAATGTATTTGTTAGGACAAAATGTTTCTCCTGCCGTTTTTAAAACTATTTTTGAAACCTCGTTGCGAGGGGAAATGCTATAATAAATAGTGTATCTAACTTTTTTTACTGAAAAAATTTGTTGTTCTTTGTAACACAATTAGAGAGGTGTCCGAGTGGTTGAAGGAGCAAGCCTGGAAAGTTTGTATATGGGTAACTGTATCGTGGGTTCGAATCCCATCCTCTCTGCTGATATTTTATCAAAAATAGTTGTATGCGAATATTGCTTTTCATCATACCATTTTTTGTGTCCCTGAGCGTCTTGGCTCAAAAAGATGAAATCGATTTTGATGCTGTTGACTCTTTATATCGAGAAGATCAATTTTATATCAATTTCACGTATAATAGCGTAAGAAAATCTCCAGACGGTTTTGACCAAAATAAATTTTCCCCCGGAATTTCGCTTGGGTTTCTGAGAGATATGCCTATAAATAAAGACCGAACTTTGGCTATTGCAGCTGGTTTGGGCTACTCTATTGCAAGTTATAATCACAATTTGATTATTAATACATCTGCAGCAAACAATCAGTATAGTATTATTGGTGAAGGTGTGGATTATACTACAGACAGGTTGACGCTGCACTTCATCGATTTACCTATAGAATTTAGATGGCGTACTTCAACGCCCGAAAATCATCAGTTTTGGAGAATTTATACCGGAATAAAATTGAGTTATCTGCTACATGATAGTTATAAATATGAATCGGCTACTTTAAACATAAAAAGCACTGGAAATACTGATTTGAATGCCTTTCACTATGGTGCTTATGCTGCTGTGGGTTGGAACACATGGAATCTTTATCTGTACTATGGTTTTAATCCGTTATTTAAATCTTCTGCTCAAATCCAAAATAGGTCTATTGAAATGAGTGCTTTAAACATTGGTTTGATGTTTTATATACTATAACCAAAGGTATAGTAATGCAAGCTGTGGCAGCGTTCCAGCTATAAAACCAATGAGTAATTCTTTTAAAGTATGTGCCTTCATGACCAGTCTTGAAGAAGCGACAAGACCGTTTAGCATCACAAAAAAGGCTACAAGATGTAGCGTGTTTACTTCGTTACTGATGCTTAATCCAATAATAAAAACCGTCAAGGCACTAATCCCAATCATGTGAATACTGGCTTTTATTTTCAAGAATAACAATAAAAAAGCCATCAATGCACTGATGATTCCACCCATAAAGAAGAGAAACAATAACGGAAATCGATCAATGGTGATTCCTTTTGTAACTAATGTTGCCAGTAGAAAGACATGAAGTAGCAAAGGTATTTTTCGATGTGAAATTTCCGAAAGCATCATAGTGTCAATTTTTCCTAGCGTTCGCAGCAAATAAAAAAAAGCAATAGGAAGCAGAAACGTGATAATAAAAATTTGTAAAAACAAAAGCCACAGTTGTGCCTTGGTAAGGTAAATACTATCGAGCAACACATAAAAAAATGTTCCTAAAAGCGGAATGAAAATAGGATGGAAGACATAGGAAAAAAAGGGAAGGTATTTTTTCAAAGTTATTTTTTTCAAATATATAAAATAACAAAAAAATGCTCTCCATTTTGAAGAGCATTTTAAAGAAGGTGTTTGTTTTTAAACTGTGGTTTCGTCCTCAGCTTCGCCGCTAACGGTATTATAGATAATATAATCATTATACTTAGCCACATCAGTACTAACCCAAATGTTTTGACCTGTTACAGCATATTTAACCAAGGTTTCATATATAGCATTGGCTTTTTCTACTCTTTCTTGTTGGTCAATATCTCGCTCGGCAATTTTCAATCTGACATCTACTATCAAATCCTCTAATTCTTCGCGCAAAACCGTAATTTTGGCTAGCATATCAGCTTTTAATCCTTTAGTTTCAAGGGCTGTAAAAAATTCATTAGCTACACGAACCACTCTTTTGCCCGTAATGAGCAAATCAGAATCTAATTGTTTAGAAAGAGTTTCAGTTCCAAATTTTCTAAAATTAGAACTTCCCTCTTCATAAACCAGCACTACGCGGGTCATTACTACTCTGATGGCTTGGCGCAATTCCTCGGCTTTGGCGTCTTTAATAGCAGTGGTGTCTGTTTGGGTACCCAACTTTTCAATGTCGGTTGCAGTGTCTAAAAATTTATCGATTTCTTCTTCTAGCGCGTCAAAATTGGCAGTAGTAATGCCATACTTCTCAAACTCTATTTTGTCTCTGCGCATATAGGCAATTTTCTCTTTACCAATAGCAACTAACTTTCCATCAGAAAAGTTAAACGAACGAAATAATTCCTTTTTTTTCATAATTTTTATGTTTTAGCAATTAATATAGTCAAATTTAATCATTTGATTAATAGGATATTATTAACAAAATGTGAAAAAAATAGTAAAGAAATTATAAATTTTAATTGGTAAAGTAATGACGTACTTGTTAGCAGATAAGTACTAGTAGTGAGCTAATAGTAAATAGTTATAAGAGCTGTCACAATAGGTAATAGCTGCTACTAAGTACCTATTTGAAGAGTAAAAGTAGTTGTCCGTAAAGTAAAAGTACTTGTCAGTAAACTAAGAATAGTTGTCCGAAGAGTAAGAGTAGTTGTCCGAAGAGTAAAAATAGTCGTCCGAAGGGTAAGAGTAGTTGTCCGTTGAGTAAAAATAGTTGTCCGTAGACTAAAAGTAGCCGTCCGAAGTAAGAAAATATCCCCCTTTTTGGTCTTCGGAAGGTTTTTTGGGGTTTTAGGCAACCAAACGTTACTTTTTGTATCTTGGTTGCAATACCTAAAACATCAAACGCTATGAAAACATTTTTTTTATCTTTTATGTGCATTATCATGCTAACTGGTTGTAATGATGATGATAGTTCACCAGCTCCTTTTGAACCCGTCACAATAACTCCTATTTTAATTAGTAAAAACTATCTCTCCGGTGGTGAAAACATTCCACAACAGAGCACGGTGATTTCAAATCAAACAGATTGGAATAATTTAATAACTCAAATGAACTCCATAAACAACGTTTCTAACAATTTTACTGAAATAAATATTGATTTTACTAATTATATTATTCTACTAGTTTTGGATCGAGTTAGACCTACTACTAGTTATACCATAAATATTGTATCTATTATTGAGTATGAAGAAAACATTATTGTTGATTTCACAGCTACAGGTGATCCATTGAATGGATTTACTGGAATTCGTCAACCCTATCATATCGTTAAAATCAGACGTTCATCAAAACCAGTAATTTTTCAATAATATAAAAGCTGTCAATACTGGCAACTTTTTTTATTTAAAGCAACCAAACGTTATTTTTTGTATCTTGGTTGCAATACCTAAAACATCAAACGCTATGAAAACACTTTTTTTATCTTTTTTGTGCATAATCATGCTAACAGGATGTAGTGATGATGATAGTGCACCAGCTCCTTTTGAGCCTATAACTATAGAGCCTGTACTAATAGGAAAGGGTTTCAGTACTGATGAGATTACATCAGGTAATTTTGTAATTAGTACACAAACTGACTGGGACGCTTTTTTGATTAATATGGATGACATAGTAGGAGCACCACTTAATACGAATGTTGATTTTTCGCTAAACGAAGTAATTGTGGTTATTGATGTTTTAAGACCCGATACAGGGCATTCTGTCAACATTGATACTGTTATCGAAAATGAAAATGACATTACTGTTAATTATTCTTTAATGGATATTGGAGATGGTTTTACAGATACGAATCAACCCTATCACATCGTTAAAATACCCATATCATCAAAACCAGTGATTTTTCAATAATTTAAAAGCTGTCAATACTGGCAACTTTTTTTATTTAAAGCAACCTAACGTTACTTTTTGTATCTTGGTTGCAATATCTAAAACATCAAACGCTATGAAAACATTTTTTTTAACTTTTATGTGCATTATAATGCTAACTGGTTGTAATGATGATGATAGTTCACCAGCTCCTTTTGAACCCGTCACAATAACTCCTATTTTAATTAGTAAAAACTATCTCTCCGGTGGTGAAAACATTCCACAACAGAACACGGTGATTTCAAATCAAACAGATTGGAATAATTTAATAACACAAATGAACTCGATAAACAATGTTTCTAACAATTTTGCTGAAATAAATATTGATTTTACTAATTATATTATTCTACTAGTTTTGGATCGAGTTAGACCAAATAGTAGTTATGACATAAACATTGACTCTATTATTGAGTATGAAGAAAACATTATTGTTGATTTCACGGCTACAGGTGATCCATTGAATGGATTTACTGGAATTCGTCAACCCTATCATATCGTTAAAATCCCACGTTCATCAAAACCAGTAATTTTTCAATAATATAAAAGCTGTCAATACTGGCAACTTTTTTTATTTAAAGCAACCAAACGTTATTTTTTGTATCTTGGTTGCAATACCTAAAACATCAAACGCTATGAAAACACTTTTTTTATCTTTTTTGTGCATAATCATGCTAACAGGATGTAGTGATGATGATAGTGCACCAGCTCCTTTTGAGCCTATAACTATAGAGCCTGTACTAATAGGAAAGGGTTTCAGTACTGATGAGATTACATCAGGTAATTTTGTAATTAGTACACAAACTGACTGGGACGCTTTTTTGATTAATATGGATGACATAGTAGGAGCACCACTTAATACGAATGTTGATTTTTCGCTAAACGAAGTAATTGTGGTTATTGATGTTTTAAGACCCGATACAGGGCATTCTGTCAACATTGATACTGTTATCGAAAATGAGAATGACATTACTGTTAATTATTCTTCAATGGATATTGGAGATGGTTTTACAGATACGAATCAACCCTATCACATTGTTAAAATCCCACGTTCATCAAAACCAGTAATTTTTCAATAGTATAAAAGCTGTCAGTACTGGCAGCTTTTTTTATTTAAAGCAACCTAACGTTACTTTTTGTATCTTGGTTGCAATACCTAAAACATCAAACGCTATGAAAACATTTTTTTTAATTTTTATATGCATTATCATGCTAACTGGTTGTAATGATGATGATAGTTCACCAGCTCCTTTTGAACCCGTAACAATTACACCTATATTAATTGGAAAGGGGAATGATATTACTGGTTTAACACAAATCTCAACAAGAATTACAAATCAAACTAATTGGAATTTATTACTTAGTTCTATGAATTCTGTCTCAAATACTTTTACAGAAACGACACTAGATTTTGTTAATTACGATGTCATTGCAATTATTGATTCTGAAAGACCTTGTACAAATTTTTTTGTAAACATAGATGCTATAATTGAAAATGAAGATAACATAACTGTTCAATTTTCAAGGACAGGAGACATAAATAGTTGCTTCAACTCAATGGTACAACCCTATCACATCGTCAAAATACCAAAATCATCAAAACCAGTAGTTTTTCAATAATAAAAAAGCTGTCAGTACTGGCAGCTTTTTTTAAATCTTCTTCCTCATTCTCGCTACAGGAATATCGAGTAAGTCTCTATATTTTGCAATGGTTCTTCGGGCAATAGGGTATCCTTTTTCTCCAAGAATTTCGGCCAATTGATCATCGGGCAAAGGTTTGCTTTTGTCTTCTTCCTCGATGATAGTTTTCAATATTTTTTTGATTTCTAAAGTAGATACATCTTCGCCTTGATCGTTTTTCATTGATTCTGAAAAGAATTCTTTTATCAATTTAGTGCCATAAGGTGTGTCCACATATTTACTGTTGGCTACTCTTGAAACCGTAGAAATATCTAACCCAACCATATCGGCAATGTCTTTTAAAATCATGGGTTTCAACTTGGTTTCTTCACCATCAAGAAAATACTCCTGTTGAAAATGCATAATGGCATTCATGGTAACAAAAAGCGTTTCTTGTCGCTGTCGAATAGCATCAATAAACCATTTGGCCGAGTCTAATTTTTGTTTGATAAACTGCACCGCATCTTTTTGTGAATGTGATTTGTCTCGAGAATCTTTATAAGTCTGCAACATCTCTTGATAATCTTTAGACACGTGTAATGTGGGCGCGTTTCTGCCGTTTAAAGTCAATTCTAGTTCGCCGTCTATAATTCTAATAGCAAAATCGGGGACAATTTGTTCTACCGCACGACTGCTACTATCAAATGCGCCACCAGGTTTTGGGTTTAATTTCTCTATTTCTTCAATGGCTTTTTTCAACCTGTCCTGCGAAATCTCATATTTTTGAAGCAGTTTGTCGTAGTGCTTTTTGGTGAACGCATCAAATTGATTTTCGATAATATCAAGCGCCAATTCAATGTATTCCGTCGGGGTTTTGTGTTTTAATTGCAATAACAAACATTCTTGCAAATCTCTGGCACCCACACCAGAAGGTTCCAGTTCGTGAACGATATGTAGAATTTTTTCAACGGTTTTTTCATCGGTGTAAACCCCTTGCGTAAACGCCATATCGTCCACGATATCGGTAATTGTTCTTCGTAAATAACCATCATCATCTATACTTCCTACTAGAAATTCGGCAATATTGCGTTGCTCTTCGGTGAGGATAAAAGTATTCAATTGATTGATTAAATCTTGATGAAAACCAACGGACTCTGCCAGTGGAGATTCTCGGTCATCATCGTCATCACTATAATTATTGGCTTGTAGTTTATAGTCAGGCGTTTCGTCGTTGCTTAAATATTCGTCAATATTGATTTCAGTTTCAATGTTTTCGCTGCCTTCGTAATCATCATATTCATCATTATTGTCAAACTCGTCTTTTTCATATAATTCTTCCTCTTCTTTTCCACTTTCCAATGCCGGATTTTCAATCATTTCCTCTTTAAGTCGTTGTTCAAATGCTTGCGTAGGTAACTGAATTAGCTTCATCAGCTGAATTTGCTGAGGAGATAATTTTTGTGATAATTTAAGATTTAGAAATTGTTTTAACATAGTTTTTTTGTTTAAAGGTTTAAGCGTTTAAGTGTTCAAAGCAGTTTTGTTTTAAACAACTTTAAACAATTTTAAACAACATTAAACTTTCTAGAATTCCGCATTCATTGGTGTTCTTGGAAAAGGAATTACATCTCTGATATTGGTCATTCCAGTTACGAAAAGCACTAATCTTTCAAATCCTAATCCAAATCCTGAGTGCACTGCCGAACCAAATCTTCTCGTGTCTAAATACCACCACAATTCTTCTTCATCAATACCAATAGCTTTCATTTTTTCTACCAAAACATCATAACGTTCTTCTCGTTGTGAACCACCAACGATTTCACCAATAGCTGGAAATAAAATATCCATGGCGCGAACGGTTTCTCTTCCAGGTTCAGTATTGTCATTCAAACGCATGTAAAATGCTTTGATTTTTGCCGGATAATCATATAAAATCACGGGACATTTAAAGTGTTTTTCTACCAAGAAACGTTCATGTTCACTTTGTAAATCGGCACCCCATTCTTCGATTAGATATTGGAATTTTTTCTTTTTATTAGGAGTAGACTCTTTTAAAATATCTATGGCTTCAGTATAGGAAACGCGTTTGAAATTGTTTTCTAAAACGAAGTTTAATTTTTCTAATAAAGCCATTTCACTGCGTTCCGCCTGTGGTTTTTGCTTTTCTTCATCCAATAATCTTCCTTCTAAGAATTTCAAATCATCGGCACATTTATCAACCGTATATTTAATCACATATTTGATAAAATCCTCGGCTAAATCCATGTTGTCGTTCAAATCATTGAAAGCCACTTCGGGTTCAATCATCCAAAATTCTGCCAAGTGACGCGATGTGTTTGAATTCTCGGCTCTAAATGTTGGTCCAAAAGTATAAATCTGACCTAATGCCATTGCGAAAGTTTCCCCTTCTAGTTGTCCTGAAACAGTAAGATTAGTGTGTTTTCCAAAAAAATCTTTTTTATAATCAACGTTTCCTTCCTCATTTCGTGGTGGATTATCTAGTGACAACGAGGTCACTTGAAACATTTCGCCTGCACCTTCGGCATCAGCACCGGTAATTATTGGTGTGTTAACATAGAAAAAACCTTTTTCTTGAAAATAAGAATGAACTGCAAATGACAATACTGAACGCACTCTCATGATGGCACCAAAAGCATTGGTACGAACTCTTAAATGCGCATTTTCACGGAGGAATTCTAAGGAATGTTTCTTGGGTTGCATTGGGAATTTCTCCGCATCACAATCACCTAAAATTTCTAATTTAGAAACTTGTATTTCATATTTTTGACCTGCACCTTTGCTTTCCACCAGATTTCCCGTTAGCCCTACAGCAGTTCCTGTATTGATTCTTTTCAAGGTTACTTCGGGAGTGTTTTCAAAATCAACAACACACTGCAAATTATGAATGGTTGAACCATCGTTCAACGCAATAAACTGATTGTTTCTAAAAGTTCTTACCCAGCCTTTTACGGTTACTTCATAGTTTGATTTTGTGCTGTTTAGTATGTCTTTAACTTTTATATGTTTCATTTAAATTGTAGATTTTTAATTTTTATGACTTCGATTTTGGAAACTTATCGCAAATATAAATTATTTATTTTTCATTTCTAATTCATCTATATCTTCATCACTATGTTCCAAAAAATCGATGGTTGGTTCGGGCAGTTCTTGCTGGTTTGCCAAAGTTTTGTTTAACGTCAATACTAAGGAAGGTAATAATACTAAATTGGATAACATTCCAAAAAATAGTGTCAATGCCACTAAACCACCCAAAGCTATTGTTCCTCCAAAACTTGACAGCATAAACACTGAAAACCCAAAGAACAAAATGATAGAGGTGTAAAACATACTGATACCAGCATCGTCAAAAGTAGCAAAAACTGATTTTTTTATTCGCCAGTCATTTCGCGACAATTCTAATCGATATTGTGCCAAAAACCGTAGCGTATCGTCTACTGACATTCCAAAAGCAATTCCGAATACCAATAAAGTCGATGGTTTTAATGGAATGCCTAAAAAACCCATTAATCCTGCGGTCATTAAAAGCGGCAATAAATTTGGGATAATCGCCACTAAAACCATTTTGAACGAACGGAACATGATGACCACCAATCCACCAGTAAGAAAAAAGGCAAAAAACAATGACGAAAGCAAGTTGTCTAAAAGATACTTGGTTCCTTTTTGGAAAACAGATGCTTTTCCGGTGATGATAACTTCATATCTCGGCGAAGGGAATAATTTATTGACTTTGTTTCGAATATGTGCTTCAATAGCTTCCATTTTTTCGCCATTTTCATCTTTGATAAAAGTGGTCATTCTAGCCACACTTCCATCCGAAGTGATATAACTTTTCAACTGATTGTCTTTAGCGTTTTTCAGTGAATTTTTTATATAAGGCAATAAAAATAGTTCCTCTTGTGGTGAAGGTAAAGCATAAAAGTCAGGGTTACCATTGTAATAGGCTTGATTGAAACTTTTGGCCACATTGACGATAGATAAAGGTTTTGAAAGCTCAGGAATATCAGTAATTGTTTGAGAAAGTTCTTCCATTTTTCTCAAATTACTGAGCTTCAAAGCACCATTTTTCTTTTTAGTATCAATCATGATTTCCAAAGGCATCACACCGTCAAATTCCTTTTCAAAGAAACGAATGTCTTTATAAAAAGTTGTGTTTTTAGGCATATCCTCAATAATGCTGCCCGAAACTTTGATTTTACCAATTCCAATAACCCCGAAAACCAACAAGCAAACGGCTGTAAAGTATACGCCAACGCGTTTGTGTTTTACAGTATTCACTATCCATTTCAAAAATTTTGTAATTGATTCTCTTTTCAAATGACCTAAATGTCGCGGAATTGGTGATGGAATATAACTAAAAAAAATAGGAATCAACAACAAACTCAATAAGTATATCGCAAGAATATTGATAGTTGTTACAATACCAAATTCTCTCAACAAAACATTATTAGTAGCGATAAAAGTAGCAAAACCAACAGCAGTAGTAATATTTGTTAACAAAGTTGCTGTTCCTGTTTTAGTTATTACACGCTGTAGTGCTTTTGCTTTATTGGCGTGTTTATGGTATTCCTGATGGTATTTGTTAATAAAGAAAATGCAATTGGGGATTCCAATGACGATAACTAATGTTGGGACTAATGCCGTGAGTACGGTGATTTCAAAGCCCAATGTAGCCAAGATGCCAAATGACCACATGACTCCAATGATTACCACAACAAGCGAAATTAAAGTTGCTCTAAAAGAGCGGAAGAAGTAGAAAAAAATAAGTGACGTTATGAGTAGCGCTGCGCCAATGAATAAAGCAATTTCGTCAACTATAGTTTTAGCATTAAGCGTTCTGATATAGGGCATTCCCGAAGTGTGAAGGACAATTCCGCTATCTTTTTCAAACTTCGTAATTGCAGGAATTAACTGGTTTAGAATATATTCTTTTCGTTTTTTAGTATTGACAATTTTTTTGTCTAAATAAACTGCAGAGCGAATGGCACCCGATTTTTTATTGAACAATAATCCTTCATAAAAAGGAAGTTTTGTGAATAACTCCGATTGAATTTGCTTTAAATAGTGTTCATCTTGAACCTTGCTTTGGTCAACTAATGGCTTAAATTCAAAAGTTGATAAGGAGTCGTTTCTCGTAAGTTTTTGTAAATTATTTACAGATAATACCAAGCTGACTTCTTTGCTCGATTTAATAGTATTCATTAAATCACTCCAAGCTTGATAAACCTTAGGAGTAAATATTTTTTTATCTTTCGTGGCAATAATGATGAGGTTTCCTTCTTCTCCAAAACGACCAAGAAATTTTTGGTAATCTACATTAACCTTGTCGTCAGCAGGAATTAGATTGGCTTCAGTATGTGTAAATTTAAGGTCTTTCCATTGCGTTGCTAAAAGCGCTGTAATTAAAAAAATACCAATCAATAGAGCCGTTCTATTTCTTAATATTATTCGGGCAATTAATTCCCAAAAACCTATACCTAACAACTTTTTCATAAAATCAAAAATGGGTTGCAAAGGTAATCAAAACCTCAAAAAATGCCCTGTTATTTGCAAACTTTTACTTAATTTATAAGTGGTTGACTACTGAATTTTAAATTATTGTTAATGCAATAAAAAAAATCAACAAAATACGTTGCTTTTGTGCATCTTTGCGAAGTAAAGGATACAGGTTTTGATGAGAAAACTAAAAAACACATTATTCTATTTTCTGATTACTGGCGGTTTTGGCTACTTGATGTATTGGATAGTAGTTCAAGGAAAATTTCTCGAAGTAGGTAGAAAAATTGTTTCACCCACTTCGTCTGATAGTCAGTGGACGCAGTTTTTAAGTTCTTTATATCATAATCTTCAACATCCGTTGGCGTTATTATTACTGCAAATAATTACCATAATTCTAGTTGCACGAATTTTTGGCTGGATTTTTAGGAAAATAGGTCAACCAACAGTAATTGGCGAAATTATTGCCGGTATTGTTCTTGGACCATCACTTTTTGGATTGTATTTTCCCGATATGAAAGAAGCGTTATTTCCAGTAGCTTCTTTGGGGAATCTTCAAGTTTTGAGCCAAGTAGGTTTGATATTATTCATGTTTGTAATAGGCATGGAATTAGACCTAAAAGTTTTAAAAAATAAAGCAAACGAAGCGGTAGTTATCAGTCACGCCAGTATTGTAATTCCTTTTGCTTTAGGAATTGGGTTGTCCTACTTTATTTATTATCAATTTGCGCCACAAGGAATAGAGTTTTTGTCCTTTAGTTTGTTTATGGGAATTGCGATGAGTATTACCGCTTTTCCTGTTTTGGCAAGAATTGTACAAGAACGTGGACTTCACAAAACCAAATTGGGCACAATTGTTATAACCTGTGCAGCAGCCGACGATATAACTGCATGGTGTTTGTTGGCAGCGGTTATCGCAATTGTTAAAGCGGGAAGTTTTGTGAGTTCAATTTACATTATCGGATTAGCCTTTTCTTATGTTTTATTGATGCTTTTGGTTGTGAAGCCTTTCTTAAAAAGGGTTGGAGATTTATATGCCAAAAAAGACAGTGTTAAAAAATCAGTAGTAGCTATTTTCTTTTTAACACTAATTATTTCGTCTTATTTAACAGAAATTATCGGAATTCATGCCTTGTTTGGCGCTTTTGTAGCCGGAGCAATTATGCCCGATATCGCCAAATTTAGAAGTATTTTTATCGAAAAAGTAGAAGATATTTCTATTATCTTACTGTTGCCATTATTTTTTGTTTTTACGGGTTTACGAACCGAAATCGGATTGATAAACGAACCCTATTTGTGGAAAGTTACCGGCGTTATTATTCTGGTGGCAGTTGTGGGTAAGTTCTTTGGAAGTGCTTTGGCGGCGAGATTTGTAGGTCAAAGTTGGCGCGATAGTTTAACCATTGGCGCTTTGATGAATACGAGAGGTTTAATGGAATTAGTGGTGCTAAACATTGGTTACGAACTTGGTGTGCTTTCGCCAAAAATATTTACCATGATGGTTATTATGGCATTAGTGACTACGTTTATGACTGGTCCAGCGTTGGATTTAATTAATTTTATTTTTAAAACCAAAGATGTTATTGTTCCTTCAGAGATTAAGAGTAATGCCAAATTCAAAATTTTAATTTCTTTTGGAAATAACGAAAAAGGAAAGTCACTCTTGCGTTTGGCAAACAGTTTAGTTAAAAACGATAAAGAGAAATCCAATGTAACCGCAATGCACTTAACTTTGAGTGACGATATGCATGCTTACAATTTGAAAGAATATGAAGAGTCTACATTTGAACCTGTTGTAAAAGAGTCGGTTAAGCTGAATCAAGAAATTACCACTATATTTAAAGCAACAGGCGATATTGAAACAGATATTGCTGATATTGCCAATGAAGGTCAATATGATTTGGTTTTAGTGGGTGTAGGAAAATCAATTTATGAAGGAACTTTATTGGGGAAAGTGCTTGGTTTTACCTCACGAATTATAAATCCAGACCGATTATTGGATAAATTTACTGGGAAAGAAGGACTTTTTGAAAACTCTCCATTTGATGACAGAACTCGATTACTGATTTCCAAAACAAAAAAACCATTAGGGATTTTAATCGATAAAGATTTACAAAAAATAGATAATGTTTTCATTGGAATGTACAGTATTGGTGACGTTTTTTTAATTGATTATGCGCAAAAATTAATGTACAACAACAACAACGCTCATGTGACTATTTTGGATGATAACGAGCACACCAAAAACAATTTTATTATTCAAAATTCATTAATAGCACTCGAAGAAAAGCACACCGATAATTTTGACGTTTTTCAACCTAATCAAATTAACAAACCATTTTTATTGCAGCAAGATTTAGCTGTTTTCAGTTTAGAAACTTGGAAAAAACTTATAGAAGATGAAGTGTCTTGGTTGGCTGATATTCCTTCGGTTTTGATCGTGAAACCGTAATGTTTTATAAGTATAGAATAAAAAACTGTTTTATTGGTTAGAATAAAGTTTTGAGAAATTCTCAAATGATTTTTTAACAGTTTTAAATTTTAAAAACAAATGATTAACTCAAAAAAAATTATCGTTGTACTGCCAGCTTATAATGCAAGTAAAACATTAATAGATACTTATAACGAAATCCCCTATGATATAGTAGATGATGTAATTCTAGTTGATGATAACAGTACGGACGAAACTATTACAATTGCAAATCAGATAGGAATTAAACATATCATAAAACATGAAAGTAATTTAGGTTATGGTGGAAACCAAAAAAGTTGTTATAATAAAGCGTTTGAATTGGGAGCAGATATTGTTATAATGCTACATCCCGATTATCAATATACTCCTAAATTAATCCATTCGATGAGCTATTTAATAGCAAATGATGTTTATCCGGTGGTAATAGGTTCCAGAATTTTGGGAAAAGGAGCTTTAAAAGGAGGGATGCCTTTATATAAATATTTTGCCAATAGATACTTAACTTTTTTTCAAAATATTTTAATGAACCAAAAACTTTCGGAATACCATACAGGGTACAGAGCTTATTCAAGAAAAGTGTTAACATCAATTGATTATAATAAGAATTCAAATGATTTTATTTTTGATAACCAGTTTTTAGCGCAGATATTCTATAAGGGTTTTGAAATTGCCGAAATAACATGCCCAACTAAATATTTTGACAATGCTTCTTCAATAAACTTTCCACGAAGTTTGAAATATGGAGTAGGAGTAATTAAAATATCTTTTCAATATTTCTTTAGTAAAAATAAAATTTATCAATCAGAACTTTTCAAGTAATGAATGTAAAATCTTCGAATACGGTTTACTTTATTATAGCTAATTTATTGGTTTTTTTAATAATAGTTGTTAATAAAAACAATGGCTTTTTTTGGGACACAATACAACTTGCTTCTGGGCATGGAAATTTTTACTATAATGATAATTTTTCGAAATTAATTTTACCCACAGAGCTTGACAGCGGTCATATTCCAGCTTTTGGAATGTACTTAGCTTTAATGTGGAAGATTTTTGGTAAATCAATACAAGTGAGTCATCTTTCTATGTTGCCTTTTGCTTTTGGAATTGTGTGGCAACTCAATATTTTATGTAGGCGATTTATTTCTGAAAAATACATAGGAATAGCTTTAATATTGATTCTTATTGATGCAAGTTTAATGAGCCAAACAACATTAGTTTCACCAGATGTACCATTAATTTTTTTCTTTTTATTGGCATTAAATTCAGTTTTTAATAACAGAAAAGCATTATTAGTGATAAGTATTTTTTGTCTATTTTTAACAAGCATGCGGGGCATGATGTTGTCAATTTGTATTTTGTTGCTTGATATTTATGTCAATTATAGTTTTAAAAAAAGTATAACAAAATGTTACATTCAATCATTATTAAAGAGATCGATACTTTATTTACCAGCATTATTGCTATTTATTGCTTTCAGCACTTATCATTATCAACAAACTGGTTGGATAGGCTATCATAAAAATTCTCCTTGGGCCGATTGTTTTGAGAGAGTTGATTGGAAGGGTTTTGTTAGAAATATTTTTTTTCTAGGTTGGCGTTTAATCGATTTTGGTAGAATTGGAGTTTGGATAGTTTTTGTTTTACTATTTTTTAAATATAAAAGTTTAATTTTTAAGGACAATAAGAAACATGTTTTGTATTTTTTATTTGCCGTTCTATTATTACTTTTACCGTTAAATATGCTTTGGGCAACAAATTTAATGGGTCATAGATATTTAATACCAATTTACCTCTCTTTTTCATTTTTGTCAGCCTCAATACTATTTTCAGATTATGTAAATAGACCATTTAGATGTATGTTGATTATAATATGGTTTGTTGTCTCTTTATCAGGTAATTTATGGATATACCCAGATAAAATTTCAAAGGGATGGGATTCAACTTTGGCACATTTGCCATATTATAATTTGAGACAAGCAGCAATAAATTATTTAGATACTAATAATGTTGATTTTAAAGATGTTGACACTTTTTTTCCAAATTATTATTCATTAGATGATATTGATTTTAATAATGACAAAAGATATTTCGACAATTATATAATAGAAAATAATAGTGAGTACATTATATATTCAAATATTTTTAATGTAGATGATAATGTTTATGATTACATGTTTAATAATTATGAGTCTATAAAAAGATTTGAAAAAAACGGGGTCTTTATATTAATTATGAAATTAAAATAGATTAGCACAATAAAATTCGTAAAAAAAAAGTAAATGGTTAAACTTATACTTTCATAATCTCTGCTTCTTTAGTTGTTAAATGTTCTTCTACTTTTTTAATAAAAGCATCGGTCAATTTTTGAACATCGTCTTCGGCTTTTTTACAAACATCTTCTGAAGCGCCTTCTTTTTCTAATTTTTTGATTTCGGTATTGGCATCTTTACGCGCATTTCTGATGCCTATTTTAGCATCTTCGGCCTCGGCTTTGGCTTGCTTTACTAAATCTCGTCTTCTTTCTTCGGTTAAAGCGGGCACATTGATAATGATATTTTCACCATTATTCATTGGGTTAAAGCCTAGATTAGCAATCATAATCGCTTTTTCAATCGTATGCAACATGCTTTTTTCATAGGGTTGAATAGTGATTGTTCTTGCATCGGGAACATTTACATTCGAAACTTGGGAAAGCGGTGTTTGAGAACCATAATAGTCAACAAAAACGCTGCCCAACATTTGTGGTGATGCTTTTCCGGCACGAATGTTTAAAAATTCTTTTTCTAAATGAGCAATCGAACCATTCATTGATTCTTCTGTACTGTCTAAAATAAAATCGATTTCTTCCATTTTTTATAAGATATTCAGATGTTGGATTATTAGATTGTTAGAAAGTATTTATTGTCTGAAAATCTGAAAATCCATTAATCTATAATTATATTTTAACTACTGTTCCAATATTTTCTCCGTTACAAATTTTTAATAAATTCCCTTTTTTATTCATATCAAAAACTACGATTGGTAATGCGTTTTCTTGACTTAAAGTAAAAGCCGTTGAGTCCATTACATTCAATCCTTTTTTGATAACATCATCAAAAGTAATACTTTCAAATTTCACTGCATTGGCATTTTTCTCAGGGTCAGAATCATAAATTCCATCCACACGTGTTCCTTTTAAAATAACATCAGCGTGAACTTCAACACCACGTAAAACAGCAGCGGTATCGGTGGTGAAATAAGGATTACCAGTTCCAGCACCAAAAATTACTATTCTTCCTTTTTCAAGATGGCGAACCGCTCTTCTCTTGATATAAGGTTCAGCAATGGCTTCAATTTTTAAAGCCGTTTGCAATCGGGTTAACATTCCTTTGTCTTCTAGCGCACCTTGTAATGCCATTCCGTTGATAACCGTGGCTAACATTCCCATGTAATCGCCTTGCACTCTGTCCATACCATTACTCGCGCCAGCAATTCCTCTAAAAATATTTCCACCACCTATAACGATAGCAATTTCAACACCTTTGTTGTGAATGGCTTTGATTTCATCGGCATATTCTGCTAATCGTTTTGGGTCAATTCCATATTGTCTTTCGCCCATCAAAGCTTCGCCACTTAGTTTTAGAAGAATTCTTTTGTATTTCATCTATTCTGAATTTATTTCGGAATCTCTTTTGTAAGATTCTATATTTTTATTAATTTATAGTTCAATAATGCTATCGCTTTCGCTCAAGTTAATTGCGCTATTTTTAGTGATGCAAATATAAACATATTATGTTTTTTTGGTTAACCTATAAAAAAGAATATTTGGTAACATTTATCACCATTTATAGTATTTTGGTTTTGTAGTTTTGTACCACTAAATTATATTTTATGCAATCGATTATTACAGAAAGTTTAGCTAAAAGCCACTCTTATGCACAGTATCGAATGATTATTTCCTCTTTATTGAAAGAGGGAAAGTCAACGGGAAATGAACAATCCGACGCGTTGACACATTATTCGGAGTTGAATGAAGTGAGAATGAGTCGCTTAGATAAAACCATGTCAGTAAGTGATGAAAATCGGAAAAAATTGCAAAACCTGAAAAAAGAATACGTTTGGTTAGTGATTTCCGAAGGTTGGTGTGGCGATGCGGCGCAAATTGTTCCAATCATTAATAAAATGGCTGACTCCCGAAACATCGGGACGGTGAAAATTGAATTAAGAATTGTTTTTCGTGATGAAAATGAGCCATTAATGAATATATTTTTAACCAATGGAACTAAATCTATTCCTAAATTGATTGTTTTAGATAAAAATACTTTGGAAGTTTTGGGGGATTTTGGACCGAGACCAACAGAGGCAAAGCAATTGATTTTAGATTATAAAGCAACTCATGGTGTTATTGATGAAAATGCCAAAACCGAATTACAAAAATGGTATTTGCACGATAAAGGATTGAGTACGCAACGTGAGATTTTGGAATTGATAAGTTAGACTTTTACTTTTCTAACTTGCTTGATTATTTTTGGAGAACGACTGCTGTGAAAAGCTCTTAACACCTCAATTCGCTGTGCTTTTATCCTATAAATAATTAAATAAGAGCCAAGAATGATATTTCTATAGATTTTAGTTTTTGTTTCTAAATGACGACATTCGGGATGGAGAAGGTATTGAGTTTCTAAAGAGACGACGCTATTTATTATTTCAAAGTAAAAAAAATCGGCAAGTTTTTCGCCAAATGTGATTTCGCCATATTCATAAATTGATGGAACATCAACCTCTTCAAATAATTTTGAACCAATTACTTTTTTCTTTTCAACCTCCATTCTTCCAAGCGTTTAATTGTATCTTCAATTGGGCTGAATTCTCCTTCTTCTGCCTGTTTTATTAAAGAAACAAACTCATCTTGCGACATTGGTTTGCCAGGAGTTGCCAAATTTTTAGTTTTTTTATTAGACGTTTTCATGAATAACGAATTTGAAAGAATAGTAAAAGTAAGAAATAAATAAATTCAAAAAGTAAATTATAACAAAGATTTCTCAAACGCTTCTGGAGTAATTCCGTTTTCAACGGAATAATTGCCAATTTTTGTTCGGCGCAAAGCAGATAAATAACCACCAGAATGTAACGCTTTTCCAAAGTCAAAAGCCAGTGAACGGATGTAAGTTCCTTTGCTACACTGCACTCTAAAATCTACTTCGGGCAAAGCAATTCGGGTAATTTCAAATTCGTAAATAGTGGTTTTTCGGGATGCAATTTCTACTTCTTCGCCAGCGCGCGCATGTTCGTACAAACGTTTCCCATCTTTTTTTATAGCAGAAAAAACAGGCGGTTTTTGGTCGATTTCGCCTAGAAATTGTTGTACAGTTTCGTGAATTAGTTCTGTTGTAATATGTTCAATTGGAAAAGTAGCATCAACTTCAGTTTCCATATCATAGCTTGGTGTAGTTGCGCCGAGTACAATGGTTCCAGTATATTCTTTGGCTTGCGCCTGAATTTCAGTAATTTTTTTAGTAAATTTTCCAGTGCAAATAATGAGTAAACCGGTTGCCAATGGATCTAAAGTGCCAGCATGACCAATTTTGAATTTCTTTGGTAAGTCAAACTTTCGTTTCAACACATACTTCAATTTGTTCACCGCTTGAAACGATGACCATTTTAAAGGCTTGTCTATCAAAAGGATTTGACCTTCAAGAAAATCTTCGGCAGTCATTAAATTACAGTTAATTTCATTACAAAGAAATGGATGATCAAAATGGCAACACCAGCAATTATTCTGTAATATCCAAACATTTTAAATCCATGTTTTGATAGGTAACCAATAAAAGATTTAATAGCTAACATGGCCACTATAAAGCCAACAACATTGCCAATAATTAATAAATTAACTTGCTCGTCAGACAAAACAAAACCAGCTTTGTAGTAGTCATAACATTTCTTAACTGTTGCACCAAGCATGGTAGGAACCGCCAAGAAGAAGGAAAATTCGGCAGCAGTTGTTCGCGATAATTTTTGCGACATACCACCAATTATACTCGCACCACTTCGCGAAACACCAGGAATCATCGCTAAACACTGGAACATTCCAATTTTGAAAGCCGTTGCATAACTGATTTCATTCACTACTTGGGTTTCTTCTTTCGGGGTAAACCAACCATCTACTTTTAGTAAAACAACACCACCAATAATTAATGTAATCGCCACGGTAATTGGATTTTCCAATAATCCGTCAATAAAATCACTTAGCAATAATCCTAAAACTACCGCTGGAATAAATCCAATTAAAAGTTTAAAGTAAAAATCAATCGTTTGAAAAAAGCGCTTGAAGTATAAAACCACAACCGATAAAATGGTGCCCAACTGAATTACAATCGTAAATAATTTAGTGAAATCATCTTGAGCAATGCCAAAAAAAGAACTTGCAATAATCATATGTCCTGTAGAAGAAACAGGCAAAAATTCCGTAATTCCTTCAATAATAGCCAGAATAATAGCTTGAATGTAATCCATATTTTAGATTGTTAGATTTTCGGATAGTCAGATTTAAGATAGATTTAGATAGTCATTCTGAGGTCTGAAAATCTGAAAATCCAATAATCTGAACCTATTTGCTCTTCTTAAAAATAGAATAAATTGTAATTCCAAAACCTATTAAAACAACAGTAGGTGCCAATCGTATTCTTCGGAAGTTAAAGACATCTTCGTTAAACACTTTTGGATCATCACTGCCACCGCCACTCATCAGGATAAATCCAAGTGCGATAACCGCAATCCCAATAAGTAGAATTTTATAGTTTATCTTTTCAAAAAGAAATTCAGGTTTTTGCTCGTTGTTTTTCATTTATGCTGAATTTAGTTCAGCATCTCTGCTGAATTTTATTATTAAAAATTAATACAAATCATCTGTCCGCAAGTTCAAAAATCGTTGTGTAGCAAAATAAGTGCTTAACCACGTGATTACAACACTCAAAACTAAAACACCCAAAAGCACTGCGCCAATCGCTAATTTATTTTCTAAAATGCCCAAGTTTGGAAAATTAGTTTCGATATAAATCAGTACGCCAATCAAAGCCAAAATAGCCAAACCAGCTCCAATCAAACCCAAAATAACACTTCGTTGAATAAAAGGTTTTCTAATAAACGATTTTGTAGCACCAACCATTTGCATTGTTTTAATAATAAATCGATTAGCAAAAATAGCCAATCGCAAAGAACTGTTAATCAGTAAAACCGAAACTAATGCAAACAAACCACTAATAATCAATATCCACATACTGATATTTCTAATGTTGTCGTTGACAAGCGTAACCAGCTGTTTGTCATATACAATATCTGCAATCATAGGATTTTTACTCAATCTATTCTTAATTTTCACAATTTCAGGGTTAGTAACAAAATCGGCTTTCAACTGAACATCAAACGAATTCTGCAACGGATTTACACCCAAAAACTGCATAAAATCTTCGCCAATAACCTTTTTATGTTCGTTTGCTGCCTTTTCTTTCGAAACATAGGCAAAAGATTTAGCAAATTTTGCCGTTTTCAACTCGCTAGCAAAAGCCTTTATCACGCTATCGTTGGCTTCATTTTTCAAGAAAACCGTCATTACAATTTCTTCCTTAAAATTATCCGATAATCGTTTAGAATTGATGACAAAAAGACCCAATATTCCTAATAAGAACAACACCAAAAAAATACTCAATACTACAGAAAAGTAGGAAGTAATTACTCTGCGTTTTTGAAACTTTTCATACGATGATGACATAGACACTAATTTAAGGTGTAAAAATAATAAAGAAAATCGTTTTTCCCCTTTATAACGCTCAAAGTTTTATCTTTATTATATAAAACGTAAATTTGCCCTTAAATTTTTTTAGAAGCAAATGGCTTGGGCAATGTAATGTACCATTTTCCCGCTGTTCGTTACAATCTTTTTTATTGTTTTACTACACTTAGCGTAAAAAGCCAGCTTCCGTCAAAACAATAAAAAAGGATTTCCACTACCATCGCGGCTAAAGAATAACGAATTGAATATAAATACGGATAATGAAATACCATCACGAAAAAATCGAAGCCAAATGGCAAAAATACTGGGCCGATAATCAAACGTTTGCCGCATCAAATAAAAGCGAAAAGCCAAAATATTATGTTTTAGACATGTTTCCTTATCCATCAGGTGCAGGATTACACGTTGGTCATCCGCTAGGTTATATCGCTTCCGATATTGTAGCGCGATACAAACGTCACAAAGGGTTCAATGTGTTGCATCCTCAAGGTTACGATTCGTTTGGTTTACCTGCTGAACAATATGCCATTCAAACTGGGCAACATCCTGAAAAAACGACACGTGAAAACATTGCGCGCTACCGTGAACAATTAGATAAAATCGGATTTTCATTTGATTGGAGTAGAGAAGTACGCACTTCCAATCCCGATTATTACAAACATACACAGTGGATTTTTATACAATTATTCAATTCTTGGTACAATAAAAAGACTGACAAAGCAGAAGATATTTCAACTTTAATTGATTTATTTTCAAAAGAAGGAAATAGTCCCGAAACTTCGGGATTAAATGCGGTTTGCGATGACAACATCGAATTGTTTTCTGCATCAGAATGGAATGCTTTTTCATCAGAAAAACAACAACAAATCCTATTACAATATCGTTTAACCTATTTAGCCGAAACCGAAGTAAATTGGTGTCCAGCTTTAGGAACCGTTTTAGCCAACGACGAAATCGTAAACGGCGTATCAGAACGTGGCGGACATCCTGTGATTCGTAAAAAAATGACACAATGGTCAATGCGAATTTCTGCTTATGCCGAAAGATTGTTACAAGGATTAAACGACATCGATTGGAGCGAAAGCATCAAGGAAAGTCAACGAAACTGGATTGGGAAAAGTATTGGTGCCGAGGTTCAATTCACAATTCACAATTCACAATTCACAATTTCCGTATTCACAACTCGACCTGATACTATTTTCGGAGTTACGTTCATGACTTTGGCGCCAGAGCACGAATTGGTTTCACAAATCACAACGCCTGAACAAAAAGCTGCGGTTGAAGCTTATGTTGAAGCAACAGCAAAACGTTCAGAAAGAGAAAGAATGGCCGATGTAAAAACCATTTCGGGAGTTTTCACTGGAGCATTTGCCGAACATCCATTTACCAAAGAACCCATTCCAGTTTGGATTGGCGATTACGTTTTGGCTGGTTACGGAACAGGCGCAGTGATGGCAGTTCCATGTGGCGACGAACGTGATTATGCTTTCGCGAATTTCTTCAAAGGTCATAACGGAATGCCCGAAATTAAAAATATTTTCAATCAAGATATTTCTGAAGCAGCTTATGGTGAAAAAGGCGGTTTCGAATTAGTAAATTCTGATTTCTTAAACGGATTGGATTACAAAAACGGAACGAAAAAAATCATCGAAGAATTAGAGAAAATTGGGCAAGGAAAAGGCAAAACCAATTACCGTTTGCGTGATGCTGTTTTTTCTCGTCAAAGATATTGGGGTGAACCATTTCCAGTATATTATGTGAACGGATTGCCACAAATGATTGATGCCAAACATTTACCAATCGTTTTGCCAGAAGTAGAAAAATACCTTCCAACCGAAGACGGACAACCGCCATTAGGAAACGCAACAACTTGGGCTTGGGATAGTGTTCAGTGTTCAGTGGTTAGTAATCAGTTAATAGATAACGTGAATATTTTTCCATTGGAATTGAATACAATGCCAGGTTGGGCAGGAAGTTCTTGGTATTGGATGCGTTATATGGATGCACACAACGAAAATGAATTTGCTTCAGCCGATGCCATCAACTATTGGGAAAACGTAGATTTATATATTGGCGGAAGCGAACACGCAACCGGACATTTATTATATTCTCGTTTTTGGAACAAATTTCTAAAAGATAGAGGTTACGCACCAACAGAAGAACCATTCAAGAAGTTGATTAATCAAGGAATGATTTTAGGAATGAGTGCTTTTGTTTATAGAGTTTTATGGAAGATAGAAGATAAAGACGGAAATAATGTAGAGAACTTGAAAGGTTTGCCAAACAGTTTTCCTCCGATATTTATCGGAAAAGGTATGTATGACAAAGTTTCAAAAGACAATTCAGGATTTATGTTTTTTATGCTTGATAAAGTTTTAAATAAATACCCTAATTCAAATGATATTATTGAATTAAGTAATGGTGGAAAATTAATTTCTTATTTTCAACAACTTCACGTTGATTTATCTGTAATAAACGATATCACAAACGAATTAGATATTGATGCATTCAAAAAGCATCCATTATATTCAGATTATAAAGATGCCGAATTCATTACTGAAAACGGAAAGTACATCGTTGGTCGCGAAGTAGAAAAAATGTCAAAATCGAAATACAATGTTGTCAATCCAGATGATATTTGTAATGATTATGGTGCCGATACATTGCGTTTGTATGAAATGTTTTTAGGTCCATTGGAGCAAGCAAAACCATGGAATACTGCCGGAATTACAGGAGTTTCTGGTTTCTTGAAAAAATTATGGCGTTTGTATTTTGATGATAACAGTTTGATTGTAACCAACGACGAACCAACAGCAGAAATGTACAAATCGTTACACAAAACCATTAAAAAAGTTACGGAAGATATCGAGAATTTCTCGTTCAATACTTCGGTTTCACAGTTTATGATTTGTGTGAATGAATTATCGCAACTAAAATGCAATCACAGAAAAATTTTAGAACCTTTGGCAATTGTAGTTTCGCCTTATGCACCGCATATAGCAGAGGAATTGTGGTCACAATTAGGGCATTCGGGTTCGATTTCAACTGTTGACTTTCCAATTTGCAACGAAAAGTATTTAGTAGAAAGCGAAAAAGAATACCCCGTTTCCTTCAACGGTAAAATGCGTTTTACTATCAAATTGCCTTTGGATTTAACCGTACCACAAATCCAGGAAATTGTTCTTGCAGACGAACGTACCATCAAACAATTGGATGGTAGAACGCCAAACAAGATTATTATCGTACCTGGAAAAGTAATTAATCTAGTAGGTTAATTCAAAAAAATATACTTTTTATACAACAACCCTATTTTTTTATAGGGTTGTTTTGTTTTTATATCAATTATTTTAACTTTTAACCCTAAAAATTTCATAGTTTGAAATAAAATGACAACTTTTGAGGAAATTTAAATCCTTGAAATATGAAAATAGGTGTCCCAAAAGAAATTAAGAACAATGAAAGTAGAGTAGGAATGACTCCTGCAGGTGTTTTTGAATTAACAAAAAACAACCACATAGTGTTTGTGCAATCCACCGCTGGTGACGGAAGCGGTTTTTTTGACGAAGACTATCGCAACGTTGGCGCCATCATCGTTAAGTCGATTGAAGAAGTGTATAGCTTGAGCGAAATGATTATCAAAGTAAAAGAACCCATAGCCGAAGAATATCCTCAAATTAAACCACACCATATATTATTTACTTATTTCCATTTTGCTTCAAGCGAAGAATTGACGGTAGCGATGCTAAAGAGCAAAGCCGTTTGCATCGCTTATGAAACGGTAGAAGATACCGATGGAAGTTTACCATTATTAACGCCAATGTCCGAGGTGGCTGGTCGAATGGCTATTCAGCAAGGTGCTAAATATTTAGAAAAACCTATCAAAGGTCGTGGCGTTTTGCTTGGTGGCGTTCCAGGCGTTCCTCCAGGTAGAGTTTTAGTACTTGGAGCAGGTGTTGTTGGCGTTCAAGCCGCAAAAATGGCAGCTGGTTTAGGTGCTCACGTAACAATTTTAGACACCAATATGAAACGTCTTCGCTATGTGAACGATGTGATGCCGTCGCATGTAGTAACCGAGTTTTCGAGTGAATACAATATAAGACAACACATTAAGGATCATGATTTGATTATTGGTGGCGTTTTGATAAAAGGTTCAAAAGCTCCAAAATTGATTACGAGAGAAATGCTAAAAGAAATGCGTCCAGGAACAGTAATCGTTGATGTAGCCGTTGACCAAGGCGGTTGTTTTGAAACTACTGTGCCAACTACCCATGAAAATCCTACCTATATAATTGATGATGTTATCCACTATTGTGTGGCAAATATGCCTGGCGCCGTACCTTATACTTCTACGATGGCATTGACTAATGTAACCTTGCCTTATGTACTTTTATTAGCTAATCTAGGCTGGGAAAATGCTTGTGAAAATGACAAATCATTGGCTAAAGGGCTTAACATTGTTCATGGTAAATGTGTTTACAAGGAAATCATTGATGCTTTTGATTGGAGTGAAAACCATTTAGTGGCCGAAATCTAAATAGTATGTCTTTGCCACTTCAGTTAAAACAACACTTTACAAAAAAAAGTTAAAGTGTACAAAATACTATAATCTTCTTTATATTTTTGAATAAATCTAAAAGCAAAACGATGAAAAAAGCATTTTTACTAGTAACAGTTTTACTTACCCTAGTTGCCTACTCGCAAGAGAAAGTAACTGACTCTATTAAGAAAAAAGAGTATAAATTTTCAAGCTACTTTGGAGTTAACGTTTCTATAAACGATGACACAAATTTGAATAAAAAGCTGAGTAACTCAAACTTGCCAGAGATGAATACTACCATTCCAGAATTTGTATTTGGATTTAATTATTTTGGAAAAAAATATTCAGGCGATGTAGAATTTGGATTTTTATATTCAAAATCAGATCGAGGTGTAAATAAAACAAAACAAATGGGCTTCAATACCCGAATTCGTGTGCACTACAACCTAATAAATAAGGAAAAATTTGCTTTCACGTCGGGGTTATCGGCAGCATATGTCGGAACTGAATATGATGTTTATAATAGAAATAACACTATTGATTTAAACGATTTAGAACCAAATAATAACAATGGACATGTTAATTTTGCCAATAACATGCTTTATGTTGGACCATCCGCTTCGTTGTATTTTTTCAGAAAATCACACTGGAAAATGAAATTAAACTTAGGCTATGAGTTTGCGTTAACTCGAGGACGATATAATTCAGAGTTTGGTAGCATTTTAAATAATATAGGTGAAGCAGGTAACAATCGTTTTGTTGTAGGTTTAGTATTTATGTAAATGACAAGTTGACATAAAAATCATTTGGTTTACTATTTGATTATCAATTTAAATAATTAAAAAATTTAAAAACATGTTAGGATACTATATTTTACTTGGAGGAATTGCTTTGGTGAGTTGGTTAGTTAGCTCAAAATTGAAAAGCAAGTTTGAAGAATATTCTCGAATAAGCCTTCGAAACGGCATGAGTGGTGCAGAAATTGCCTCACAAATGCTTCAAGACCACGGTATTTATGACGTTAAAGTTATTTCAACACCCGGACAATTAACTGATCATTACAATCCGATGGACAAAACAGTAAATCTTTCTGAAGCGGTTTATAATCAAAGAAATGCGGCTGCAGCCGCAGTTGCTGCTCATGAAGTTGGTCATGCTGTGCAACACGCTACAGCTTATGATATGTTGATGTTGCGCTCACGATTAGTTCCCATTGTTAATGTTTCTTCCATGCTATCGCAGTGGTTGATTTTTGGCGGATTAATTCTTGGTGCAGCAGCAGGACTGGGTTTTGGGTTTTACGTTGCTGTTATTGGTTTAATTTTAATGGCAATAGCCACCGCTTTTAGCTTCATTACGCTTCCGGTAGAATATGATGCAAGTAACCGTGCATTGGCATGGTTAAAAAATAAAAACATGGTATCGCAACAAGAATTCGCTGGCGCTGAAGATGCATTAAAATGGGCTGCACGAACGTATGTAGTAGCCGCAATTGGTGCTCTGGCTTCGTTGCTGTATTGGGCGATGCAAGTCTTTGGAAGTAGAGATTAAACTTGATAAAATCACTATAATAAACCCTGTCAGAGTTTTGAACTCTGACAGGGTTTATTTTTAAAGTTGTATTTGCCGTTCAATTTGTTGTTCCAGCGAAATATAGGTTTCCGTTCTAGAAACACCATCAATGGGTTGAATTTTTTTGTTGAGCAACTGCATCAAATGTTCGTTATCGCGACAGATAATTTTGATTAGAATACTCCAGTTTCCTGTAGTGTAATGGCATTCCAACACTTCTGGAATTTTCTTTAACTCACGAACCGCATCCGAATTACTAGAAGCTTTATCCAAATAAATCCCAATAAACGCCATGGTTTTATAGCCCAAAACCTTGTTGTCAACCATTAATTTTGAACTAGCAATTACGCCAGCATCTTCTAGTTTCCGCAATCGTTGATGAATTGCCGCACCCGATATTCCTATTTTATTGGCAATTTGTAATATAGGTTTTCGAGCATCTTCCATTAAATCGCGAAGAATTTCTTTATCGATACCGTCAATTTCTATTTGTAACTGATTTATTTTCATTGTCAATTAATTTGAAAGTAAAAATAAGAGTTTAGTTTTAAATAAGAATTAAAAAACAAGTATTGGTTATTATTTATTTTTAAACCATTAAGAAATTAAGTTTCATTAAGAAAGTTAATAAATATAAAAATGGAAAATCTTTTAGCCCTGATTGTAGTGGAAATCCTTGCCTTTTTAGGCAAGATTGAAACGGAAAGCAGGAATTACCATCAAAGATAATTCTCGAACAATTCGCTTCTGAGTATAAATTTAATTCCCCAATAATCTATCTGGATTATAACCCACATAAGGCATTTCGGTTTCTTTGAAAATTACGCCAAATTCTTCAAGCTCTTGGATGATAGGCAAATACACTTCTTTGTTAATAGGCAATTGAACACCTGGCGTTTTTATTTTTCCATTCAAGATTTGAATAGCCGCTATGGCTACAGGTAAACCTACTGTTTTTGCCATGGCAGTATAGGTTTGGTCATCGCCAAGGCAAACCATTTTAGAATCGATTTGTTTTTTCTCACCATTGATTTCATATCCAAACTTGTGATACATTACAATCATGTCTTTGTCATCGGGTTGCAAAGCCCAGCTGTCGTTCAGGATATGTTCTAATATTTGGGCTGGCGAAGCATTTTTTAGTCCAATAATTTTAGTTGGGTTGAATAAATCGAGTTCTAATAGTTTATCCCACATGATATCGTCTTGTTCAATACCAAGTTGCAAACGGGTTTTCATTTCTACACTATCAGTGGGCGAATAGGGTAAAAATGAGTTGATGAAGTCGCGGTAAGTCATGGTTTCTGAGTTTTCCATTACATAAGTGTCATCGGTCATTCCGAGTTGAACAAACATATTCCAAGCTTTTGAATAACCCACACGACGTATCGTTCCTCGATATAAAGTCAAAATATCATCAAGTCCATAAACACTGCGGTATTTTAGTGAATCACGATTAGCATAGGCTTCAAATTTTCCAAAACCTTCCACTTCAAGAAATTCCGTTCTTCGGAACAATTTATGATACGGAATGTATTTGTATTTTCCTTCTTGAATGAATTTTGCTGCACCACCTTGACCTGCTAAAACTACGTTTCTTGGTGCCCATGTGAATTTATAATTCCAAAGGTTAGTATCGCTTTCTGGAGCAACTAATCCGCCACAAAATGATTCAAACAAAATCATTTTTCCGCCTTTTTCTTCAATTTCATGAATGACTTTCATGGCGCTCATGTGGTCAATTCCTGGGTCAAGACCAATTTCGTTCATAAAAATCAAACCATTCGCTTTTACTTCTTCATCTAAACTTTGCATCGCATCAGAAATATAGGATGCTGTTACCATGTTTTTCTTGAAAGTAACACAATCTTTTGCTACATCAATGTGCATGTGTGCCGGAAGCATCGAAATAACAATATCAGCCTTTTGAATTTCGCTTTGGCGTTGTTCAACATTATTAATGTCTAATGCAATTGGTGTTGCATTAGTGTGATTATTGGTTTTGCGTTGTGCCAATTCTAATGATAAATCACCAATAGTAAGATGAAGATTTTCTTGAGTAGATTTTTCAAGAAGGTATTTTATAAGTGATGATGCTGAACGACCTGCGCCAATAATAAGTATATTTCTCATTCGTTTGTTGTAATAGAAAATAATTGTATTTGGTTTTGAATTACTCTAAGCCTTCTATTTCCTCGAGTTCTTTTTTAGCTTCTTGTTTGGTTTCTATTTTTTGGAGTTCAAATTTTTGATCAACGGTTACTTCGTCTTTTATAAAAACTGTTTTTGCCAGCACAAATACTGAGCATACTGTACTGATAAAAAGTAAGGTTTTTGGGAACTTTTTTTCGTGTTCCTTTGATTTTTGTAGCAATATTAAACTACAAATTAAAGCAATCCCAATGGGTAAAAATGCCAAAGTATCCATGGGTAAAACTGCGAAAGCAATTGCTAAAACAGTAAAAATAATGGCTATAAATAGAAGTGCTTTTCTCATCTTTTTCCAGTTAAATTCCAGTTGCTGAAGTTAATGTTAATTGTCCTGTTCCCACAGGTATACTGAATTTAAGCAAAGCAGGAATTTTTTTTGCATCAGCGGTGAACCAAATTAAATTTTTATCTTTTCCTCTCAAAGCATTTGTTTTTGCACCAATAGAAATTTTAAAACATTCTTTTTTACCTAAATTTCCAGCATTTACAGTTTCTTTTCCCATATATTTTAAAGTGACGGGAACTTGCTTTTCATCAAAAATTATTAGTAGCGAAACAGTTTGACCTACTTTATATTTAGAAAAATCCATAGTTCGCACTTTATAAAAAAGGGAAATTACATCTTGAGTGGAACTGCCGATAGTAACTATTTTTTGTGTTTCGGGTTTATTCCTTCTTTTGGTTGTACTATTTACTGTGTTTCCTTTGAATATATATTTTTCCTTTTTGGTATATCCGCCTTCGTCAATACTACGTTTGTATAAACTAGGCTTGAGATTAGTAGGATTTACATACGACTCATAAATATCTCTTATTTTGAAAAACGAATCCCATTTGCTGTAGGTAGACAATTCACAATTTAAATGTAAGTAAGAGTTTTTTGCAGTTGAAACAGTTTCGGTAGTCATCGTTACTTGAGCCAATTGTGTCATCAAACCACTCATATTATAGGAACCCGCAAAGACTAGTTTTTCTCCAGATTTTATAGTTTGACCCGTTGTCGTTGTAACGCAAATGGTAAGCAAACAAAATGTAATTAAAATACTTTTCATAAAGGAAAAATTTAGGTGCAAATATAAAATTTTAAAAACGGTTCGTTCCGAAATTCAATGACAAAAAGAATGACTAATTTTTTTTACCATGAATAAAATAACGAATAAATTTGGGCTTTAGTATTGAATAAATCAAAATGGAAAGAAAAGTAATTAGTATCGCTTCATTGATGGGGATGATTGCCATCATTTTAGGTGCATTTGGTGCACACGCTTTAAAGAAAGAGTTGTCAACGGAAGAACTTGCAACATTTGAAATAGGTGTTAAATATCAAATGTATCACTCGCTATTTTTGTTATTTATTGGGATAACATCATTAATAGACGAAAAAATAAAAAAAACAATTTTTAGGTTAGTGATTATTGGAGTAATTTTCTTTTCGGGTTCTATTTATTTATTGGCAACAAAAAGTATTACGGGTATTGATTTTAAACCTTTTGGAATCATCACACCCATTGGTGGTGCACTGCTGATTGTGGCATGGGGAATTTTGTTTTGGCGTGTTTTAAAAATGAAAAAATAAAATTTCTTATAAAAAATACTTTCTATAATTTAATTTTTACCTTTGTGGTCTGATTTTTAAAACAACACAAACTAATTTCTATGGAGAACTACGCTCAAATTACGAAATCGATTTCGTTAGAAAAGTACGGAATTAAAAATGTTCACGAAATTATACACAACCCTTCATTCGAGAAGCTATATAATGATGAATTAGACCCAAGTTTAAAAGGTTTTGAAAGAGGACAGCTTACAGAGCTTGGTGCGGTCAATGTAATGACAGGAGATTTTACTGGAAGGTCACCTAAGGACAAATACATCGTTAAAGACAGTATTACTGAAAATACTATTTGGTGGAATTCTGAAAAAGCAATAAATGATAATAAACCTATTAATCAAAACACTTGGAATGCTTTAAAGCAAACCACACTGGATCAACTTTCAGGAAAAAAAGTTTATGTGGTTGATGCTTTTTGTGGTGCCAATGAAAACACGAGATTGAAAGTGCGTTTCGTCATGGAAGTAGCATGGCAAGCTCATTTTGTAACTAATATGTTTATTCGCCCAACCGCAGAAGAGTTGGATAGTTTTGGTGAACCCGATTTTATCGTGATGAACGCTTCAAAAACCTCTTTCAAAGACTATGCAGCACACGGATTAAACTCTGAAGTCTACATAGCTTTCAATTTAACTGAGAAAATTCAAATCATTGGTGGAACATGGTATGGTGGTGAGATGAAAAAAGGAATGTTTGCTATGATGAATTACTATTTGCCTTTGCAAGGAATTGCTTCTATGCATTGTTCAGCAAATAAAGGAGCTGATGGTGATGTTGCTGTTTTCTTTGGATTATCAGGAACAGGAAAAACTACTTTGTCAACTGATCCAAAGCGTGAATTAATTGGTGATGACGAACATGGTTGGGATGATCAAGGGGTTTTTAATTTTGAAGGTGGTTGTTATGCAAAAACAATTGATTTAAGTGCAGAAAATGAACCCGATATCTTTGGTGCTATTAAAAAAAATGCATTGCTAGAAAACGTAACTGTTGACTCCAATGGTAAAATTGATTTCAAAGACGGCACTGTAACTCAAAACACTCGTGTTTCTTATCCAATTAATCATATTCATAATATTGTTAAGCCCATTTCTAAAGCAGGTCATGCTACTAAAGTTATTTTTTTAACAGCAGATGCTTTTGGAGTAATGCCACCAGTCTCAAAATTAACTCCTGAGCAAACTAAATATTATTTTCTTTCAGGATTTACAGCGAAATTAGCAGGAACAGAACGCGGAGTAACTGAACCAACACCCACTTTTTCTGCTTGTTTTGGAAAAGCATTTTTATCATTACACCCAACGAAATATGGAGAAGAATTAGTAAAAAAAATGGAACAACATAGCGCCACAGCTTATATGGTAAACACGGGATGGAATGGCACAGGAAAACGCATTTCTATTAAAGATACACGAGCTATTATCGATGCAATTCTTGATGGTTCCATAGATAAAGCAGCGACTAAAGTAATTCCATTGTTTAATTTTGCTGTGCCAACATCACTTCACGATGTAAATTCGGGGATTTTAGATCCTAGAGACACTTATGAAAGTGAAACCATTTGGACTGAAAAAGCTAGTAATCTTGCCGGATTGTTCATTGATAATTTTGCACAATACACAGATAATGAAAAGGGAAAAAGCTTAGTAAAAGCTGGGCCACAATTATAAAACATAAACCTAACCAACCGAAAAAAGCCATTCAATTTGAATGGCTTTTTTCGGTTCAAATTAGACTCTGCTTGTTCCAAAGTTCAAAATATTTGCCTTTTGAAGATAGTAATTCTTTATGGTTTCCTTCTTCAACGATAGTTCCATTTTCCATTACTAAAATAGCATCAGAATTAGCTATTGTACTTAAACGATGAGCAATAACGATTACGGTTTTTCCCTGTGCTTTAAAATTATCAATAACCTCTTTCACCACTCTTTCGGAATTGGTATCAAGTGATGAAGTAGCTTCGTCCATTAATAAAACTTCGGGATCTTTATACAAAGCTCTTGCAATAGCTATTCTTTGTTTTTGTCCGCCTGAAAGCATTGCACCATTTTCGCCTATTTGAGTTTCAAAACCATTGGGGAGTTTTTCAACAAATTCTGTAATTCCTAATTGTTTTGATAATTCTAAAACTCTTTGAATATCTGGAAATATTTCACCTAAAGCGATATTTTCTATAATATTACCAGAAAACAAATTTAGTTGTTGCGGAATAACGCCTATAGAATTTCGCAAACTTAGATAATGTATGTATTGCAAATCATAATCGCCGATATATATTTTGCCTTCTTTGATTGGATATAAATTTTGAAGTAACGAAATTAAAGTCGTTTTACCGCTACCACTTTCACCAACAATTGCGGTGGTTTGATTTTTTTTGAATAGGGCATTAAAATTTTTGAATACCTCAATTCGAGAACCATATCTAAACGATACATTTTCAAATTTTATATCGCCAATTAAGTCTTTGTTAAGTTCCACTTTGTTTTGGGTTTCTTCTCGCTCCAAATCCATTATTTCAAATAATCTATCGGCTGCAATCAGTGCGTTTTGTGCCGTTTTATTCATAACAATTAGCGATGCAACGGGTGATGTAAAATAACCTATTAGCGCATAAAAAGAAAATAATTCTCCAGGAGTTATTTCTTTATCAATAACATAAGCCGAACCAATCCACAATAAAATGACAGTAAAAATTGAAGCTAAAAACTGGGTTGATGTTCCTGCAAAAATGCTGTTTAATCCTGATTTATAAACAGTAAAAAGGAGTTTTACAAACTTATTCTCGGTTTTTATATTTGAAAATTCTTCAATGCCAAATTCTTTAACAGTTCTAATATGTGATATACTTTCAACTAATTGGGTTTCTAATTCGGCTGCATTTTCCATAATTTTTCGTTCTACTTTTTTGTTAAATCTGTTTAATAAAAAATAGATTATCGCATAAAAAGGAATGACCAATAAAATAACCAGAGCCAATTTCCAATAATAAGTAAACATCAATGCAAATGAAAAAATGACAATGAAAACATTAACAATCATTTCAATAGCTACCTCATTAATAAAAGAGCGAATTTTTACAGCATCGCTTATTCTTGAGGTAATTTCACCTATTTGCATAGTGTCGAAAAAGCGCTGAGGCAAATGGAGTAAATGTTTGTAATATCCTAAAATTAATTTGGCATCAATTAATTGCCCCGTTTTCATTACAAAAATACTTTTCTTAGAGCCAATGTATGCTTGTAATAAAACAATAACAATCATAGAAACACTCAATAAATTGAGCAAATTCCTGTTGCCCTCGACCAAAACATAATCGGTTATTTTTTGCACATAAATAGACATTGCAAGTCCGAGAACAGTAAACAAAATTGCTCCAAAAAGGGCTTGTATTAATATGGTTTTGTGTGGCTGAACCAGTTGCCAAAATCGTTTTATGGGCGATGTTTTATCGTTATAACTTTTGAAATCATCATTTTTGGCAAACAGGATTAAAACTCCTGTCCACACTTTTTGAAATGCTTCATAGGTGTAGGTTTCCATTTTCCCAACGCCTGGATCCATTACTGTAATTTTATCTTTAGTAACCGAATAGATTACAACATAATGATGCAACTGTTCTTGTACAATAATATGAGCAACGGCAGGCAGTGGAATTTGCGACAAAGCATCAATGCCGCCTTTTACCCCTTTGGCGGTGAAGCCCATTTTTTCGGCAGCTTCAATCATGCCAAGAACATTGGTGCCCCGTTTATCAGTATTGGCAAACTGACGTATTCTCGCTATGGGAAGATTAACGCTGAAATGATTGCCAATAGATGCAAGACAAGCAGCGCCACAATCTTTAATATCATGTTGTTTAATTTTGATTGATGCCATTTGCTAAATTATTTTTTTAGGGTTCAACCAATCATCCACCTTGTCAAACAACAGCTCATACAAACTTCTTCGTGTAATAATATACCTTGTTGTGAGTGTCATACCTTTTGAAACTTCGGTTGTATAACCACTTTTGAGTTGCATAATTTTTCTATTCAAACTACACCGTACTTTAAAAAATGCTTGATTTTCTTGAATAGTGATGTTTTTATCAATATCAATGACTTTGCCTTCTAGCAATCCCCATTGGTTGTAATTAAACGCATCAAGTTGGAATTTTACTTTTTGATTTTTCTTTATAAGTCCAATATCATCGGGAGAAACCGAACTTTCTACAATCAAATTATCTTCGGGGGAAATGGTGGCTATGGGTTGGGACGCATTGATAAACGAACCCACTTGCAAACCATTAAAACCTTCAATCGTACCTGTTGTGGGTGCCAATATAAAATAGTTGTTTTCTTCTACTGTTATTTTTGCTACATTGCCTTTTAGATTTTTAACACGTTCTTCTAAATCGCGTTTTTGTGTTTCCCACGCTGCTTTTTGTTGGTTGACAAAACTGTTTAGTGCGTGATTGGCAAAACGAAGTTCATACAAGTATTTTTCATATTCTGCTTTGGCAATAACACCTTTGTCAAAAAGTGTCTTGTACCTGTTATAATTGATTTGCGCTTGACTTACTTTGCTTTGTAACTCGGATTTTTGAGATTGATATTTGTAAAAATCTTCTCTGGCAGTAGATGTTTTTAGGGAATTGGTTTTGTTTTTTAAAATATTGGAAACATCCATCAAATATTCTGAAACCGAATTTGATAAAGTATCGGTGGTTTTTTTATCTGTTTCTAAGCCGTCTTTGGCTATTTTTATAAGCGTGTCACCTTTGGTGATTTGGGCATTATTTTTTAGTTTTATCCAGGTTATTTTGCCACTAACAATACTTGTAACTGGCACATTATCGGTTTTACTCCGAATAATGCCTCGACTCTGACTGCTAATGTCGATCTTGATAACAGGCAACAAACTCAAGAAGGTTATCAATGCTAAAACCACTATCAAGTAGATAGAAATACTCTTGGTTTTGTTCTTGGCGATAAGATTTTCGGTGGTATTTATTGGGTCTGAACTGAAGTTCATTGTTGGTTTTATAAATGAGATTATTTTAGAACTTCTGCTTTTTTTAGTTTGAGGTAGGCGGCTATCATTAGTACAACTAATCAAAACCGATAAACTATTTAGCCCCAGATAGAAACCTCCCAAAAAAACAATTCGTGTGTAGTTCTTTTATCAAATAGTGGAAAAAAAAATCTATGCTCAACAAAACGGTTAAAATTAGAAAGGCATTTTTAGAGAATTTCATGGTATTAAAAATGGATTTTCCATAGTTTATATTTTGCCTGAACTTATATTTGTTAAAATTATTAAGAATTTAAGGACACTTAATATAAAAAGTTGAAGAGTAAATTTCATTAAGTGTGAAAATAGATTATGAGATAATACTGCGTAAAAAGGAAAACTCTTCAAAAATAATAAATGAAGAGTTTTTTTAAAAAATTAATACCTTTTTACAGCTCTATAAATTTCATTTACAAAGAACACAATAACGCCTAGTATATATAAAATATAAAAAATAGATTTATATAATTTAGGAACTTTATCAGTGTAATTCAGTACCACTAAAATTAAAGTAGAAAGAATAAAAAGATAAAGCATTATTTTATTTTTTTGTATCATGGTATCCATTATAGGCACCGAGTCCAACTACTCCTGCAACTGTCGCAACAGCAAGAAGTACAGTTGCTGGTGCTACAATTAATGCTAATAAAGGTAAAAATCCACCTTCAATTTCTTTCAATTCCTTGTTGTTTAATTCAACTAAATTTAAATTTTCCATATTTATAATTATTTATTGTTATTTTGATAATGAGCATATGCGCTACCAACTGCATATCCTGCTCCGTAAAGAACAGTAGCTATTCCTGCAACTGCAGCTGCAGCACCTAGAATTGCAAAAATTAAACCGCCCTCAGTTTCTTGTTTCTCTTGAGCATTAAGCTCTACCAAATTCAAATTTTCTAAATTCATATTTTCTAATGTTTTTTGTGCTTGTATTATTACAAGCAAGTTAATAAAAAAATTTATTTAACAAAGTTGTTTTCTCGAGAACTTTTTTGTTCTAGTAAAATTCTATTTTATTTCTTTACCATCAAACCCAATAAATGGGTATTTTGTGATTTTTTAATACATTGATTTTCTTTGGTTTAAATGATTATGTTCGCTTTTTGATTAAAAATGTATATTTTTGTAAAAATATTTATGAAATATGAATCGAGAAGTTGTTGAAAAAATTAAACGTTTAAGAATAGCCAAAGGTCTTAACCACGCCGATATGGCAGATAAATTACATATTACTCGCTCGGCTTATCAAAGATTAGAAGTTGGAGAAACCTATTCGTGGGCAAAATATTTAGATGAATTAATGACTATTTTAGAAACTACGCCCAATGACTTTTTTTCTGACATTGGCAAAAAGACTATAAATCAAACTAATAATTCGGGTTCTATTGGTTATGTTGAAATATTACATCAAGAAAACAAAGAAGTAACCCAAAAACTCATTGAAACGCAACAAAGCGAAATTAAGTTTTTAAGGGAATTGTTGGCAAATACTAAAGACAAATAACCATAAACACTATTTTTTTATTTTTTTTTGCAATACTGTTTTCGGTAGTGTTTTTTTGTAGTTTTGTATAATTCTAAATTTAATAGTTATGGTAACTGTAAAAATAAAAGACAATTCAAAACAAGCCAAGCTTTTGCTGGAGTATATCAAAGGATTTTCGTTTGTGGAGTTTGTTACAGATCGAAGTACCAAATCATCCTCAAAACAAGAAAAATTTCTAACTGATATAGAAAACGGCTTGCGAGAAGTAAAACAAATAAGAGAAGGAAAAGTAAAGCCATTGACCGTTAGCGACCTTTGGGATGAAGAATAGAATCGTTCCGCTTCGTAGTTTTGTAACTGCATTTAAAAGATTTAACAAAAAGTTTCCAAGTTTAAAAAATGATTTTTTAGAACTAGAACAAAAACTATTACAAAACCCAAAAATTGGCGAAAACTTGGGTGCCGATTTGTATAAAATTAGATTAGCAAACAAAGATAAAGTTAAGGGGAAAAGTGCTGGTTACAGGATTATTTCTTATCTAGTCGAGGAAAAAGATTTGGGGTTTACTATTTATTTGGTAAAAATATATGATAAATCCGAAGAAAGTACAATTACTAAAGCGGTACTTTTAAAGTTGATAAAATCAATCTTTGGATAACATCAATATTTACAAAGACGATAAATAATCAACAAACTGAATGAAAACCAACATAGTGAAATTAAGTTTTTGCGGGAGTTGTTGGGGAAGAGTGGTGGTAAATAACAGCAATTCTTTGGGTTTGAAAATGGGGTTTTTGGTGGATGTAATTCTCAGCCAATTAGAAATAAAACAAAAAAGCTTATATAATTTCAGATTTTTTCGTATTTTTTAAAAAAGTTTTTTATTTCCCTTTGTTGGCTTCGGCTACATACTTTTCCAAAGCCATCGTCATTGAAGGTGTTTCTGGAGTTGGTGCCAGAATGTCAATTCTCAAACCGTGTTCTAAAGCTTCTTTTTGAGTTGTACTTCCAAAAACTGCAATTCGAGTATTATTTTGTTTAAAATCAGGAAAATTTTTAAATAATGATTTTATTCCCGTTGGACTAAAAAAGGCTAAAACATCGTAATAAACATCTGCTAAATCTGATAAATCGCTCATCACCGTTTTGTAGAATGTGGCTTGTGTCCAATCTACTTTTAAATTATTTAGAGTTTGAGGCACATCAAAGTTCAATTGGTCTGAAGCAGGTAACAAAAATTTCTCATCTTTATATTTTTTTATTAAAGGTGATAAATCTACGAAGTCTTTTTGTCCCACATAAATCTTACGCTTTCTATACACCACATATTTCTGTAAATAAAAAGCAACCGCTTCCGATTGACAAAAGTATTTTAATGTCTCAGGAACTTTATAACGCATTTCCTCCGCCACTCTAAAAAAATGGTCAACCGAGTTTTTACTTGTTAATATTATAGCTGTAAAATTGTTTAAGTCAATTTTTTGAGCTCTTATGTCTTTTGCATTCACTCCTTCTACATGAATGAACGAACGAAAATCGACTTTTACCTTATGCTTTTGCTGCAATTCAAAATAAGGTGAATTTTCTACTTTTGGCTCTGGTTGTGACACCAAAATTGTTTTCACTTTCAAATTTGACATTTTAATGTACTAAATTTTTTGTAATCAGATAATATATGAAATAATACGGTGCTATTTCCAGCGCGCAAAGATACAAAATAAAATAAAACACTTTGCCTATTAATGCGTTTTGATAAATCTTCAATGAAATGAGATATGAGAATAAATTTATTGTCAAAATCACACCTATTATGATGTAAAACAGAAGATTCGGTGATTTGTCACTATAAAACAAGAAAATATTAAAAGGTAAAAGAAGTAAACCGATAAAAGTTCGATAACTAACTTTTTGTAAATTTAATTGTTCTGCAAATTCTTCTATGTTAAATAAAGTGGCAACAATTTTTTCGATTAAAAATTTTGAAAGAATAAAAACGCCAAAGAAAGTAAAAACTCGTATGAAAAGTATCCAATCGGTTTTAGAAACATAACCCATTTGGTGTAGGAATAATTGTGTAAAAAAAGAAAAAGATAACAATTGTACAACAAATAGTAGAATAGTAAAACCACTCATTAAATGAGACGGATCTTTATAAACTTTGATATATTTATCTGAAACTAAAATTCTTAAAAAGTCTCTGTATCGGGTTTCAAATGCAGTTTTAGTAACAGCAATTAGTGCAAACGAAAATATAAAAAGATAAGTCGCCCAATCTTTTGGTTCTAAAATTCTCGGTTCTAAAACAGTTTCTATCATAATGTTGCCAAAATTACTAATTTTACTGCTTAAATTATTATAAAATTATTAAGATAGTACTTTAATAAAAAGAGTATTTTTGAACCCGTATTTTATAGTAATTCATCTATGACAAACGGTATAGTCATTATCCCAACCTATAATGAAATTGAAAATATAGAAAGCGTTATTCGTGCTGTATTTTCATTAGATAAACCGTTTCATATTCTTGTAGTTGATGACAATTCTCCCGATAAAACTGCTGATAAGGTTGTAGCATTGCAAAAGGAGTTTGAAGGAAAATTATTTCTGGTTAATAGAGCAAAAAAGGCAGGATTAGGTTCGGCTTATGTTCATGGTTTTAAATGGGCTTTGCAACATCACTACGATTATGTTTTTGAAATGGATGCCGATTTTTCGCATAATCCAAATGATTTAGAACGTCTTCATCAAGCTTGTCTAGAAAAAGAAGCCGATTTGGCCATTGGCTCGCGATACGTTACTGGTGTAAATGTTGTGAATTGGCCGCTTAGCAGAGTTTTATTATCCTATTTTGCCTCAGTTTACGTGAGAATGATAACCGGTATGAAAATCATGGATACCACCGCAGGATTTGTTTGTTACAAAAGAAATGTATTGGAAACAATAGATTTGGATAAAATAAAATTTATTGGGTATGCCTTTCAAATTGAGATGAAATATCGCGCTTTTGCTAAAAAATTTATCATCCAAGAAGTTCCAGTTATTTTTACTGACAGAACAAAAGGACAATCAAAAATGAGTGGTTCCATTATTAAAGAAGCCATATTTGGAGTAATATCTCTTAGAATAAGAAAATTTTTAAACAGATTATAGCCATAAAATAATGAATACTGTTTTAATAAAAAATGCCAAAATTGTAAATGAAGGCAAAATTTTTGAAGGTGATGTATTAATTGAGAACGAATTTATCGTCGAAATAGCAGCCCAAATTAGTCCCAAATTAGCCAGTTGCAAAATTATTGATGCCGAAGGAAGCTATTTGATTCCTGGTGCCATTGATGATCAAGTGCATTTTCGCGAACCGGGATTAACCCATAAAGGAACGATTGCAACAGAAAGTAAAGCTGCCGTTGCTGGTGGAATTACTTCGTTTATTGAACAGCCCAATACGGTTCCGAATGCGGTAACACAAGAAATTTTAGAAGAAAAATATAAAATTGCTGCTACTACATCTTTTGCCAATTATTCTTTTATGATGGGTGGAACTAATGATAATTTAGAAGAAATTCTGAAGACAAATCCCAAAAATGTAGCAGGATTAAAATTGTTTTTAGGCTCTTCTACAGGCGACATGCTTGTAGACAGTTCTGCTGCGTTGGAAAAAATATTTTCAAGCACCAAACTTCTAATTGCGGTTCACAGCGAAGACGAGACCACGGTTAAAGAAAATTTAGAAAAGTATAAATCACAGTTTGGTGAGGATATTCCGGTGCAATATCATCCTGAAATTAGAAGTGTCGAGGCCTGCTATAAATCAACGGTGAAAGTTATCGAATTGGCTAAACGAACTGGAGCAAGACTGCATGTTTTTCACATTTCAACTGCCAAAGAATTGGATTTATTTACCAATAAAATTCCATTAGAAGAAAAGCAAATCACCGCTGAGGTTTGTATTCATCATCTTTGGTTTTCAGACGAAGATTATGCCACAAAAGGAAATCTTATCAAATGGAATCCTGCTATAAAATCAGCTGATGATAGAAAAGCACTTTGGGAAGCATTGCTAGATGATAGAATAGATGTTGTTGCCACGGACCATGCGCCACATACTTTGGAGGAAAAAAAGCAAGTGTATACAAAAGCGCCTTCTGGTGGACCATTAGTGCAACATGCCGTAGTTGCCATGTTTGAAGCACATCATCAAGGTAAAATTTCTGTTGAAAAAATAGTAGAAAAGATGTGTCACAATCCGGCAAAAATATTTAAAATTGAGAAGCGCGGGTTTATCAAAGAAGGTTTCTATGCTGATTTAGTTATTGTAAATCCTGGTTTGCCTTGGAATGTTAAGAAAGAAAATATTTTGGCAAAATGTGGTTGGTCGCCATTTGAAGGGTTTAATTTCAAATCAAGAGTGACCCATACCTTTGTCAATGGAAAATTAGTATATCACAATTTCAAAGTCAATGAAACACCTGTTGGAATGCGATTGCTTTTTGATAGATAATATGTAAAATATGAAAAAAACGATAGCATTACTTTGTTTGTTGTTTTCCATTTATAGCTGTACCAATGCTATTGTTGAAAAACCAAAAAATCTTATCGAAAAAGATAAAATGATTGATATTTTATATGACTTATCATTGCTCGATGCTATAAAAAGTCAGAATATAAATGGTGGTATCAGCAGCAAAACGGTAGAAAATTATATTTTTAAAAAATACAAAATAGATAGTATTCAACTTGCAAAAAGCAACACTTATTATGCCTCAGATATAGACGAATATAAAAAGATGATTGAAGAAGTTAAAACAAGGCTAAGCAACGAAACCCTAAAGATTGATAAAACCTTAAAAAACAATAATCAATCGGTTTCACCAAGTTTAACTCGTCAGCCACTTTCGGATACACCGCAGGTACAATAGCTATTTTTTTTCTAATCGGATTATTTCTTCAACAGCAGCTTCAATAGGCTGAAATTCAAAATTCAAAGTTTTTTTTATCTTTTCATTACTGTACCAATCGACAGTGTGAATGGATTGTGCAGCAAATTTTGAGAGACTTCTTTTTTTTCTAAAAAATGTAGCCATGAACCAATCAATTTTCCATGCAATTGACGTTAGCCATGGTTTGACATAGGTTTTTGGTGGATTTTTGCCTGTTTTTTCAGCAATTAGTGTGATGATTTTTTCATAAGTAAAATGTTCCGCAACGAGTGTAAATCGTTCGCCAGAAATGGAACTTTGCATTAATTGCGTCATAGCTTTAACGACATCGGTAACGCTCACATGACCGGTTTGTCCTTTAGTGTAAAATGAAAGTCCTTTTTTAACTTTTTTAAAAATTACGCCACTTCCAGTATCCCAAATAGTTGAACCTAAAATGATACCAGGATTTACAATAACAACGGATAAGCCTTCTTGAAAGCCTCGCCAAACTTCCATTTCTGCGCCATATTTTGAAATGGCATAATCGCTATGATAAATTTCAGGATTCCATTCTGTATTTTCAGTAATTATCTTTTCATTTTGAGCTAAGTCTCCAAGCGCCGCAATCGAGCTCACATGACATAGCTTTTTTACTTTTTTATCAATGCAAAAATTGACGATATTGGCCGTTCCTTCAATATTAACTTTTCGTAGCTGGTTTTCTTCTTTGGGGTCAAAAGAAATGTGTGCGGCACAATGATAAACATAAGATATGTTTTCAAAGGCAATTTCGAGCGAAGGAATGTCTAAAATATCAGCTTTTAGCCAATGTATTTTTTGAAATAAAACTTCTTTGTGGTGAAGTTTAAAAAGAGATTTTGTTTTCTCTATCGTAGCTGTATTTCTATAAATGGCGCGAACGGTTTCCCCTTTTTCAATTAAATGTAAAAGCAACTGTGCACCCAATAATCCTGTTCCGCCTGTAACTAAAATCATTTTGTAAAGATAATTAGAAAAAGAGATACTTAGATTGTTAGATTTTCAAAAAGTATGCGAATAGTTATTCATTTAGCCCTGATTACAGTGAAAATCCTGTCATTGCCAGGCCAATAGATTGATTTATGGACTATAATTTTAGCAATGACAGATTGTAACGAAAAGCAGGAATAGGGTTTGTAGAAATGCCCAAGCCATTTGCTCCAAGTTATAATTGAGTTTTGAAATTGTGATTGATTTTTGAATTGTTATCTTTGCTCAAATTTGTATAAAAATGAACAATTTAGTAGCAGAATTGCAATGGCGTGGCTTGGTTCACGATTGTATGCCGGGAACGGAAGAGCAACTTTTAAAGGAAATGACAACCACTTACATTGGGTTTGACCCTACAAGTGACTCTTTGCATATTGGGAGTTTGGTACCTATAATTTTGTTGGTGCATTTAGAAAAATTTGGACACAAGCCTATTGCATTAGTTGGTGGCGCAACAGGAATGATTGGTGATCCATCGGGTAAATCTGATGAGCGAAATTTGCTTGATGAAGCTACTTTAGAGAAAAATGTGGCTGGAATTAAGGCAGTTTTGTCGCGGTTTTTGGATTTTAATTCTACTGCTGCAAATGCTCCGATTTTGGTAAACAATTATGATTGGATGAAAGATTTTTCGTTTATCAATTTTGCACGTGATGTTGGAAAGAGGATTACTGTAAACTACATGATGGCAAAGGATTCTGTAAAGAAAAGATTGAGTGCTGAAGGCGAAGGAATGAGTTTTACCGAGTTTACATACCAGTTAATTCAAGGGTACGATTTTCATTATTTATACAAATCCTACAATTGTTTGTTACAAATGGGTGGAAGTGACCAATGGGGAAATATCACTACTGGAACTGAACTGGTTAGACGAATGAATGGCGAAGGTGCGAAAGCTTTTGCGCTAACTTGTCCGTTAATCACTAAAGCGGATGGTTCCAAATTTGGAAAATCAGAAGGTGGAAATATTTGGTTAACTGCTGATAAAACTTCGGTGTATAAATTCTATCAATTTTGGTTAAATACTACTGATGTTGATGCGGAGAAATACATTAAGATTTTTACGTTTTTGGATAAAAACACGATTGATAATATAATTGCTGAACATAATCAAGACAAAGGACAACGTCTGTTGCAAAAACGTCTGGCGGAGGAAGTAACTCTTTTTGTTCATAATAGAGAAGAACTAGACAAAGCCATATTTGCATCTAAAGCTAAGTTCAGTCCAACGATGGATGAAATGTTGGAGCTTGATGAGCAGACATTTGTTGAGGTTTTTGATGAGAAAGAAACAGCAGAAATTTCGAAAGAAGATTTTAAAAACGGTTTGGATATGATTGCGGCAATGGCTGCGAAAACAGGGTTTTTAAAATCGAATAGTGAAGCACGTCGTGAGCTACAGCAAAATGCTATTTCGTTAAATAAAGTTAAAGTAAAGGAAGATTATATCATTACCGAGAAAGATTTGGTAAAAGGTAAATTTTTGGTGTTGCAAAAAGGGAAGAAAAATTATTATTTGATAAAAGTGGTTTAATACAAAGAGGAGCAAATTTTGCTCCTTTTTTATTCTCTAAAATTAATTTCAACTTTATTGGAAGTAAACCAACCTTTGATAAAGTTTTTGTCTTTTAGGATTTCGTTTTTTTCTTCTTCGGAGAACTTTGAAAGTAATTCTTCTTTCATCAAGTTGATGTGCAATTCATAAAAATGAGATTTATTTTCGTCAATATAATATTCCATAACATCGTTTTTGAAATAGCGGTTTTTATTCCAATTAAAAGTTATCGAATATTCTCGGGTTTCGTTGGGTTTAAATTCTTGGATGTTTTTGACAGTGTTGGCTTTGCTATCTTGGATTAATTTTTCAACAGTTTTGTTTTTAAAAGTCTCTACAATAGAATCGTTGTACTTTTTTACTTCTGCTTCGTCTTTAAAATTTCGAGTAGTTCTATTTCCTGTAAATATTCCGCTCACATCGATTGAGATTTCGTTTTCATAAACGTTGTAATATATGCTTGGGTTTAAAGAACCAGCACTAATCGGAATTAGATTATTTGGATTTAAAATAAAATGTATGGTTTTGTCTGTTTTGTTTGTAATTGAATATTTTATAGTAAACGTTCTTTCATCTTGAGTTTCGTCAACAGAAGTTAAGCTTTCTATTTCTAGTTCAACAGGTTTTTGTCCAAATAAAAAACTGGAATACAACAAAATATAAAGTAATTTTTTTTTCATGGAATTAATCTTTAAATTCAATTTTCATTTTGTTGGAAGTGAATTGTCCGCTAATAAAACTTGGGTTTTTGTTGATATTTTGCAAATCTTCTTTTGTGAGTTGGTCTTGAAATAAATTGGTTTTTAAATCAAGTATTAGTTCAATTTCGATAGTGTTATTTTGGTCGAGATAAAACTCTAAATCATCGTTTTTAATATATCGATTTTTGTTCCAAAGTGTTTTTATGGTGAATGTTTTGGTTTCGTTTGGCTTCATAGTAACAACGCTATTTAGTAATCGTTGTCTGTAATAAATCCACTGAAAATCTTCACTTTCACCGCCATTGTCTTTGTATTTTTTATAATTATCCATTGCAATTGTGCCTTGAGATATTTGGATTTTTTTCAAGAGATTTTTGGCTTCTTCGGATTCTTTATTTTCTATTTTTGAATATTCTAAATCGTCTTTTGTTTCGTATTCAAAAAATGGCCCATCCATATCTTCAAAAACGCCATTTTGATACATTTTATAAACTGGAAATAACGTTAAAGAGCTGGCCGAATTAGCAATTAAAGCATTTGGAATAAGAAAAAACGAAAGTTCGTTCGTAGTTTCATTTTCTATTTGGTAATTGATGTGATATTCAGTTGCGGAATTATGAACCGGAAAAGTTGTAATAGAATTGATTTTTACTTTTAGCTTTGGGTTTTGGGCAAAAGCAGAAAAAGAACAAAAAAAGACAAAGAAAAAAATCCGCATAAACTTGTATTAAATAACTACCAACGTAAAATTATGGATTTTATTACAAAACCATCAAATTACAACCGCGAATATCGGAATTATCAAATCGTCCCAAAATTTCAAAGCTATTGTTGCTGTATTTTTTTCCTAAGTCTTGTGTAGCGATAAACGAGCACGAATTGATATTGGCTAAATCTATGACATTCACACCGCCAGTTTTTCCGTAATCGACGTAAGTTAAGGCGTCTTCGGTGTCGCGAACTAGTATTTGCATCCATGATGGACATTCAAAAATTCCATTTCTCAATGAATAGGCTTGTGATAATAATTCGGTCATACCATATTCAGAATGAATGTTGGAAACGCCAAAACCTTCACTTAAAATGGAATGTAATTCTTCTCGGATGATTTCTTTTCGTTTGCCTTTCATTCCGCCAGTTTCCATGATGATGGTATTTTTTAATTGAAAGTTTTGCTTTTCTATTAAATCCAATAAAGCGTAGGTTACGCCAATTAAAATTACATTTTGACCAGACGAATCTAGTTCGATTAGTTTAGTAATCAATTCATCATAATTGTGAAGATAAAAACCGCTGTTTTCATTGTTTGATAATTCGATTAAATCTTTTACCATATAAATTAATGAAGAACCACTTCGCTCTAAATAGGACGGAAGCAAAGCTAAAACGGCATAGTCTTCAATGTTTCCATAGAATTGGGAGAAAGCTAATCGATAACTTTGTTCATAAAGTGAAATATCAGTAACTAGATGTTTGCTAGCAATCATTCCAGTCGTTGCACTACTTGTGAAAATTTCTTGAATAGCTTCGGAAGTAGAAATTACATCATGACTTTTAAAAAACTGCACAGGTAAAAACGGAATTTTCTCTAATGATTTTACTGTGTGTTTTTCCACTTTTAGAAACTCACAAAACTCTCTGTAGACTGTATTATTTTCATATTGAGAACGAAAAACTTTAAGCGCTATTTTTTCAAATTGCTTTTGAGAGGAGATAGTAAATATGTCTTGTGGGTTTATCAAGAAGTAATTTTTTTGGCAAAAGTAGTAAAAATAAAAAGCCCTAACTTTCGTTAGAGCTTTTTGGTATGGATAAATAACAAATTATTTAATAACCAATTTTCTAGAAGCTGTTTTTCCCTCTTCTGTTATTTTAATAATATAAACACCAGAATTTAATGAATTTACATTTATTGTACTATCTGTTGTAGTTGTATTTAAAACTTGTTTTCCTAAAACATCAAAAATAGTTACTGATTTTTCAGCATTAGCTGTAGTTTCAATAAATAAAGTACCGTTTGTAACAGGGTTTGGATAAACTCTTAAACCAGCAATGTTATTGTTGTTTGTTCCTAAAGTACCACCAGTAACTTGTGTCCAAGTAGTTCCAATTCTAAGTTCGTCAATTTGAACAGATGGTGTTTCTGTTGCACTATCTTGTCTTAACAGAAAGTTTGAAATTGTTGATAAGTCTGTGCCAGCAGCAGTTTGAGCATCAGAAATTGTTGCAGCAGGTTGCGCAGCGCCAATTACTGGGTTTACCCATAAATCAACACTGTCATCAGATGCAGCAGGATTGAATGTATAACCAACAACTACAAAATAGGTTTGACCTGTTTGGTAGGTTGCAGTAGCAAAAGATGTACTTGCACCTGTGGCAGTTCTTACTTCTATCCCAAGATTAAAGCTTGTATCATCAATTCTTTTAGACCACAACGTTGCTCCAAGATTAGTTGGATTAGATCCAAACGCAGCGAAATAACCACCATTAGCATCGCTAACTCCAGTCATAGAAGCAACATTTAATAAAAATGAATAATAGACAGTTCCTGTGTTAACCGATGTGAATGGAGAAACACAATCAATTCCCACTCCATCAAATATCACAAATCCAGTAGTACTTGGATTTAATCCTGGGTAAGCAGGTGCTATTGAACCGCCAGCTACAATTATGTTGTCACCTGTATTGACATTAGACCACTGTTGACTTGCGCCTAATGAACTCGCTTCCGCATAGGCAAAAGGCTCATAATAAGGTAAAGCACTTACTGGTTTACAGTCTAAAGGTGCAAGCGCCGTAGTACTGTATGAACAAGAGCCTTTTGTAATTGTCATTGTAAATCCGGTTCCTTCTGTTACACCTGATACAGTAATTGTTCCAGCGGCTAAAGTAGCTGGGTTATCACCACCAACTGTTCCTGAGGAAGGTGTAAAAGTATAAGCTCCTGGTGTTCCTCCAGTATAAGGAATACTTACAGTATAGGTGTCTATACCTAAGCTTATGTTATCACATTGAGCGGTTGGATTACTTAAAACTAAAGTACAGGTTGGGTCAAAGTTGAAAACTCTAACGTCATCAATTCTAAATTGACCAGTATTTGGCACTGCAACAGTTGATGGTTGTGTAAAACGCAATGATAAAGTTGTTGAAGAAGGAATTTGTCCTCCAGTTACAGTTACTAAACTCCATCCCGTAGCAGATGGAGTAAAGGTAAGTGGAGTCCATGTTGTTCCATTAGTGCTTTGCTCAACGATTAATTGTGCTGCCGATGTGCTAGTTGTGTTATAACCAAATGACAATTGGAGATTGGTTGCAGAAAATGCAGAAGTGTTTATACCATCAATTTGAATGAAATGACCTAGATTTGTGGTTTGAGATAAAAATACATTTCCGTTTCCTGAAGCACCTGAATAACCTGAAGATGCTGTAGAAGTTCTTAAGCTTGTTGCGCCTGAAGTTCCCGTGTAAACTATTGGGGTTGTGTTTTGAAAAGTAGCAGGAGCTGTACTTGTAATGTAAGCAGCAACAGTAGTGTTTCCTGTTGGAGTTCCAAAATTTTCTGAGTAAATAGTTTGTCCAAAAGAGGCATAACTAATTAACACTAATAATAAAGAGTAAATTTTTTTCATTTTTTTAAATTTAATTTGCCTCAAAGATAAGTACAAATTTCCTTATCCTGAAATATCAATGTAAAAAAATGATTAAGAATTAAATTATCAAATAGTTATTTAACTATCTGATAATTAATTTTCTAGTAGCGGTAGTTTCTCCTTCGGTAATTTTGATAATATAAACGCCAGAAGGGATTGAGTTTATGCTTAGTTCTCGAGAAGTTGTAGTAGTTTGTAATACTTTCTTGCCCAAAACATCAAAAATTAAAATTTCTTTTTCAAGTGACGTTTTAGAGGTTATATAGATTTTTCCATTGCTAACAGGATTAGGGTAAAAACCAAGCGTTTCGCCTTGTTGTTTTACATCCTGAGCAATACAGTTTGAGTAAAATAGCAACGAAAAAAGTAGTAAAAAAAAGTATTTTTTATTCATGACTTCAATTTGGTTAGTACAAATATATAATTTTCAATAACTATACCAAAAAAAAGCACCTCAAATTATTTTGAAGTGCTTTCTATTACTAAGTAAGTGCTTTTTATAAGCCTATAGTCCAACCGGTAGCCCAAGTTGGGGTAATAACGCCATTTCCTGATCCTGTTGCTGTGGTCGTTTCAGTAAAAACTGCTGAAACATCTGCACTAACACCTGCGGTTGCCGGTGGTACTACTGTTGTTCTTCCTGTAGATTTACGATTGACATCTGAAAAAGTAACGTTGTTTGCTTTTAAAGAAGTTCCAACAACTGCTATTGATTCATCGTGTTCAACATCAAAACCATCTGCCCAACCGCTAACTACGACGTTATTAAATAGTCCTCTAGTTCCTCTTCGTAATTTTAAAGCATCATTTTCGGGATATGTTGTAGAAGCTGCTGTACTACCTGGACCAACGAGTGTAAGGTTGTTTATAGTAGGGTTAGAGAAAGGCGTATTTGTAAAACCTAATTCAAAGTTATCTGCTTCAATTCCTCTGTTTCCTTTCCCGAAAGAGATTTTACCATACCAGTTTGTATTGGTTCCATTCCAACCTTCTGTCCAATCAAATTGATCATCTTCATTGCCAAAAGCAACTAAATTTGACGTATTTACAGTTCCACCAAAAAATTCAAAACCATCATCTGCACCGTGAAATGTTTGAACGAATTCAACAGTAGTTCCTGAACCAACACCAAATAATGATAAACCATTAAATTCTTTCTCGCTATTAAAAGCAGCACCGCAGTATTCAAGTCTTAAATATCGTATGGTACCAGAATTATCGTTTGCAACAGCTCCTCCATAGGTTAACTCTGCCACTTCAGATTGTGCTGTTGAAGCACCACCAGTAACTCTGTTAATTGGCGCTTTTCCGCAAATTACTAGTCCACCCCAATCACCAGGAGCTTTGGTCGGTAAGCCACTTGTCATGATAACTGGGTTAGTAGCTGTTCCATTGATATTAATTTTTCCTCCTTGTGAAATAGCAATAAAAGATGCAGTTCCGCCAACACCTTCAATTTTTGTACCCGCAGGAATAGTTAAAGTTGCACCTGCATTTACCTGTAATCTTCCCGTTAACTTGTAGATTGTTCCAGCATTTAAAATTACTTCACCATCGTTAATTTGTCCTTTAAAATCTGAAGGGTTTAATTGAAATGATGAGGTAGGGGAATTTTCGTCATCTTCAACGATACAACTTGTGAAGACGAAACCAACAAGAGTTAGAATACTTAATAATTTAAAAATAGATTTTTTCATGTTTAAAAAGTTAAAATTTGATTAATGCAAATCTCGTTACTTAATTTTTATACAGCGTTAACTAAATATCAATGTTCAATTAAAATAAAGTATAGTAAATATTAAGAAAATGTTATTTAGGTTAACAAATAACAAAACTGTTTTTTACTAATAATTATTTTGTGATTTAAAATTGATAAGTAAGGTTTAAACTAAACATCATCCCTTTTTTATAGGATAACATTTTCACATCTCCATTAGAATTTTCTTGTGTTCTCTCGATTTTTGGGTCTAATAAATTTCTTGCAATTAAAGAAATTCCAAGATTTCTATTTATTTTAAATCTATTAACTAAGTCAAGAGTACCAACCGCTTTGTCAACAAGATTACCGTTTCCATTAGTTCCAATAGCATTTATTCTATCAGAGAAATAGGTAAATGCTAAAGTCGATGTTAACGAGGTGTTTTTATCATTCCATTCTTTAAAATAAGTTACATCGGCATTAATAAGCAAATCGGAAGCTCCAGTGAAGGCACTTTCAGTATTTGTGAAAGCAACATTATAATCGGTCTCTCTCTGAATTTTTTCGGCATCAAGATCTTGTGCAGTATGTAAATATGATACATTTAAACCTGAAGATATCTTCGCACCATTTTCTGGACTTAATATATTTTTTCTAATCTCAAGTTCGGCTCCAGTTACATAACCCTTATTCCCTGTGTTAACGAAAGAAACATCATTAGTTGAAGAGGCAATTGTAATCTCGTTGATTGGATTTTGAATATATTTTCCAAAAGCTGTAAATGAAACAACTTCATCCGATTTTGGAAAAAATTCCCATTTCAAATCTAAATTGTAGTTATCTGACTCATATAAATCAGGATTTCCAATTTTTACCTGAAGTACTTCTTCGTAAAGAAACAAAGCTCTTTCTTTAAACTGAGGTAAGGTATAGGTTTTGCTTGCACCCAATCTAAGATTTTGTTTTTCGTTTAGTTCATATTTCATCGTTAAACTAGGTAAAAAAGCATTCTTTATAAGCCTGTCGTTTCCGGTATCGCCTAACTGTGTATCCCACGATACTCTTTGGCTTATTCCTTCTCCTCTAAGGCCAATAACAGTTGTTAATTTGTTAAATTTATATTCTGTATTTAAGTATGCAGCATTAACAAACATTTCTCCGATATATGATTGCGGTCTTGTTGCGCCTGCAAGCTGATAGTTCCCTCTAAAGGTCGTAATTTCGAAAGCACCGTTTGCAAAGTTTGGCTGGTTGTAAAACAGGTCTAAATTATTGGGGTCTACTACCGTGTCTTCAAAACCTTGATTTGCTCTAAAATTAAATTGGTTAGCTGTTAAATCTCTATTTTTTAATCTGAAATTATAACCTGCAGTAATTTTTCCTAAATAATCGCCCTCACTATTTTTTTTAAATTTATAATCGATACTGGCTCTGGCAGCAAATTCATCTTCCGTTATGTTTTGAAAATAACGGTGATTGTCTGGTCTAGAAATGTTCGAAAGGACAAACCCATTAGTTTCCTCTCTAAAAATGTTCTGAACCCTGTCAGGCTGGTCACTTTCTACAGTGTTGTAAGATACACCCCAATTCGCCGAAAATTTTTCGCCAAATTTATGTTCACCCAGTAATTGATTAATCATTAATTGGTTTCTTTCATAAAAAAATCGACGCAGCAATCCATTATCATCATTGGCAATGTCGATAATTGTTCCTTCGTATTCTTCTTTTGATTGGCTAGAAGTATTAATGAATATTGTATTAAAATTGATTTTGTGGTTGGCGTTGATTTTATAAGCTGCGTTACCCATAACAGTCGTATTGGTAGTAAAGCTATTTTGTCTAAATTCTCTAAAATCTTTATTGGCAACGCCAAGACCATTAACACTTCCTTTCGCTGTACCATCGGTTATAGCATTAAATTCGTTGCTATAGTTTGCTGTTCCAAAAAGGCTTAGTTTCCCTTCATCACCTATTGAATAAGATGATCCAGCAGAAATTCCTAAATTTCCTGCATAAGGAGTCTTATTTTCTAATCGTAAAGTTTCAAAGTTGTAGGCAGTAAGCGGATTGTTTGGTTGAGAAGTAGTACTGAAACCTGTAATATTCTGACCTTTATGCAAAGAAAATTCATCTAAAGCAACAGCATTAGTATTTGCTTTTGAACCAATATCAATTTTTACAAATCCTTTTCCTTTGTAATCTTTGGAAACAACATCTACGTTTCCTCCTGCAAAATCTCCATAAAGTTTACTTCCGTATACTTTGTCAATGCCAACAGACTCTACAATATCAGTTGTGAAAATATCTAAATTAATGTTCTTTTTTTCGGGATTGTTAGAAGGTACAGGTAATCCATTGATGGTTGTTGCATTATATCTATCACCCAAACCACGAACAAAAATGTTTCCAGTTCCTTCTTGTTTAGTAACACCAGTGGTTTTAGTTACAGCACCAGACACGTCACTAACTCCTTTACGAGACATTTCTTGAGCACCAATACTCTGTTTAATTTCTACCGCGTTTTTTTGTTCAAGTAATAAAGCCGTTTCTTTTTCTCTACTAACGGTATTTTGTATAACTACATCTTTCAATTGATAACTTCCAGAACCCAATGCTTTATTAATAGTCATTGTTTCACCCGCTTTTACTTCTACTTTTTCTTCTACATTTTCATAACCAACGAAGCTAAAAACAATAATATAGCTTCCCGGTTGTAGGCCTATAGTATATTTACCATTTTCATCCGTAGATACGCCAATATTTAATCCTTTAACTTGTACATTAGCAAAGGGTAAAGGTTCGTTATTAAAGTCTTTATCGGTAAGCGTTCCTGTAATTGTTCCTTTACTTTGAGCAAATCCTAAAGCACTGACAAAAAACAGAATAAACAATAATTTAAATTTCATTTCTACTTATTTAAAAATTTGGTGCAAAGGAACTGTGGCATTGTAAAGAGCATGTTATTGCAATATTATGATTTTGTGTTTTTAGCATTAACAAATTGTTAACAGATTAAATAATGGTTAACTACCTTCTTGTGGCACTTTAACATTTTATATTATCTTTACATTTACATTCACAAAAGCAAGTTTGTCAATTATGAAAAAAAAAGACATTAAAATTTTATTAGTAGATGATGAGCAAGATATCTTAGAAATTGTAGGTTACAATCTCTCACAAGAAGGATATCAAGTTAGTACTGCCACTAATGGTAAAGAAGCGATAATCAAAGCTAAAAAAGAGTTACCACATCTTATCATAATGGATGTGATGATGCCCGAGATGGATGGAATGGAAGCTTGTGAAGCCATTCGTAAACTTCCAGAACTAAATAGTGTTATAATCGCTTTTTTAACCGCACGAAGTGAGGATTATTCTCAAGTTGCAGGCTTTGATGCGGGCGCAGACGACTACATTACAAAACCCATAAAACCAAAATTATTAGTAAGCAAAGTAAAAGCTTTACTGAGAAGATTAAAAAGCGATGAACAAGCTTCAGAAACACTCAATGTAGGTGGAATTGAAGTAAACAGAGAGGAATACAAAATCATCAAAGAAGGTAGAGAAATTGTACTTCCTCGTAAAGAATTTGAGCTTTTTTATCTTTTAGCATCAAAGCCAGGAAAAGTTTTTAAAAGAGAAGAAATTCTAGATAAAGTTTGGGGAAATGAAGTTATTGTAGGCGGAAGAACCATAGATGTACACATCAGAAAATTGCGCGAAAAAATAGGAGAAGATTTATTCAAAACCATCAAAGGCGTTGGCTATAAACTGGAAGTGTAAATGGCGCTAAAATTTAAAAAAACTTATACTTTTGCTTTAATATCTACACTTTACATAACCTTATTTTCATCGGGTTTTTTGGCCTTATTGTTATGGGCTTTCGACGAGTTCTCTCTTCTAATTATTAGTCTTTTTGCAATTTCTATATGTGTTTTTTCATTTTTTGTGATTCAATACAGAGTGGAACGATTTATTTATAGAAGAGTAAAAAAAATATACGACGATGTTTCGCTTTTAGAATCCACTTCTTTCAGAAATCAACCCATAACTACCGATATGGCAACTTTAACCAAACAAGTTAAGAAGTTTGCTACTGATAAAAAGCTAGAAATCGAAACACTTAAAGTTCGTGAAGAATATCGAAGAGAATTTCTAGGAAATGTTTCTCACGAGTTAAAAACACCGTTATTTACCGTTCAAGGTTATCTTGCCACATTACTCGATGGCGCCATGAATGATAAAAATATTCGTAAAAAATATTTAGAAAGAGCTGAAAAAGGAGTCGAACGATTAGTCTATATTGTGGAAGATTTGGATATGATTTCCAAACTTGAAATGGGCGATGTTAATCTGGAAATGTCTGATTTTAATATCGTGGAATTGGTTCAAAGTGTTTTCGATTTACTAGAAATGAAAGCCGATCAAAAAAATATTATTCTAATGTTTGACAGAAAATATAGTAAACCCATCAAAGTTTTTGCAGACAAAGAAAAAATCCAGCAAGTGTTAATCAATCTAGTGATGAATTCTATCAAATATGGTAAAGAAAACGGAACTACAGAAGTAAGTATAGAAGATTTAGTAAATGATAAACTTATCGTTCGGATTAAAGACAATGGCGAAGGAATTGAAAAGCACAATATTCCACGACTTTTTGAGCGCTTTTTTAGAGTTGATAAAAGTGGTGCCCGAAGCGAAGGCGGATCTGGACTTGGACTTTCTATTGTAAAACATATCATTGAAGCGCACGGCGAAAAAATATATGTAGAAAGTGAGTTTGGTAAAAGCTCGGAATTCTCTTTTACTCTAGAAAAGGGATAAAAAGTTGCCTCCAATTAATGGTTTGATTTAGTTTTGGCAGACCTTTATATAATTGAATTTCTATTAAATTTTCAATTCTAAAATTATCCTGATTTGCATAGGGTGCAAATCCATTACGCTTAAACCTTTTGGCCAAATATATTTGCTCAAATTGTCCTGGCGTTGGAATAAAAAACGCTTTTTTCTCTAGTTTTGCCAAATCCATAACTGTTGTATATCCTGACCGTGATAAAACAATCTCACTTTCGTTAAAAGTTTTTTCCAGTTCATCAGAAGTCATGAAATTATAATAAGTCACATTTTCTATCTCTTCTATTTTTTGGATGGGTTCAATAATTCCTTTAATAAAAATTACATTTCCAGCAAAAAGTCGAACCTCGTTTTTTAATTTTTCTTCCAGCATGGTGCGCTGAGGTTCAGGTCCAGAAAGAACTACCATTAATTTATATTTGATTGGCATTTCTTTTTTTTCCAATCTACTCAAAGGTCCAATATATCGTAGCGATAAAGAGCTGTTTTTAAGATGACCCAATTTTCCTGTAAGATTATGAATCTCCTGCATGTCTGGAACCCAACATTCGTTAAATTTTTTGATAAAATGTTGATGAAGTTTACTCGATATCCACGTAGTTTTTCCCGATAAAACATTTAATTGATGGGTAATGAAAATGCTTGGAATTTTTTTATTCCGAACACCTAAACGGTTATCCGAAATGATACCTTTTAAATCAAATTGTACTACCAATTTTTTAACTAATTTTTTTTCATCCAAAATTGCTTGTATCATCTTTGGACTGTTTTTTATCAGTTTCCACTTAAAATCATTACCATCTTTTGCATATTCAATTTCATACGAAGGCAATTCAATTGACTGCAAATGAGGAAATTCTTTTTGAAGCAATTGCAGCGCAATACCATCTGAAGCAATAACAGGTGTAAAACCCTGAATTTCCAAGGCTCGAATTATAGGAATACAGCGAGTAGCATGACCTAAACCCCAATTCAGTGGTGCAATAAGTATGTTTTTTGGCATAAACATTAATTTTTCAGAACACTTATAAATTGTTCTGCAAGTTTATTTTCATATTCAAAATGTTGTTCTTCATCGAAAAAATCATGAACAGGATTATGTTTGTAAAGTTTCCATTTTTTATTTGAATATTCCAATGCGGTCAAATTTTCAATCCAATCACCTGAATTTAAGTAGGTGGTTTTGCCTTTTTCGGTTTCAATCAACTTCATTTTTGGTTCATGAATATGCCCACAAACTACATAATCATACTTGTTTTCGATAGCTAATTCTACGCAAACATTTTCAAAATTAGTAATAAATTTTATGGCTGATTTTACATTATCTTTAATTTTTTTAGACAATGAGTAGGGTTCTTTATTGCATTTTGTCAAAAACCAATTTAAAACTCGATTAATTATTATCAGCAAATCATAACCCCAACCACCAAGTTTTGCCAGCCATTTTGCATGATTAATCGAAGCATCAAAAACATCACCATGAAAAAACCAAGCTTTCTTCCCATCTAAGTTTAACACAAGTTTGTTAATTAAACTCATATTTCCTAGATGTAAATCAGTAAATTTTCTTAAAAACTCATCGTGATTTCCTGTTAAATAGTACACTTTTGTGCCTTTTGTACTCAAAGAAATTAATTTCTTGATTACTTTTAAATGAGAGGCAGGAAAATAGGATTTTCTAAATTGCCAAATGTCGATTATATCTCCGTTTAGGATGAGTGTTTTTGGTTTAATAGCCGATAAATAATCAAATAATTCATTGGCATGACAACCATAAGTTCCAAGGTGAACATCTGAAATTACAACAACTTCTATGTTTCGTTTTTTCAAAATAATTTCGTTTTTCAAAAGAACGATTATTACATTGTAAACAGGTTATTTAAACATTATCAAAACTTTATTTAAACTCACTTGAAAATCATTAATTTTACCGAAAAATTAAATTTGTGGGTAGTAAGAATAAATTAAAGCGATTTAAAGAAAACGAAACTTTTGAAAATGTTTTTCAACCAACGAGAGAAGAAGTTGTAGGTGGCGAATTTCCTTTGAAAGGCAAATGGAATGATAATTTTTTCAAAAACAATAATTCAATCATTATTGAATTAGGTTGCGGAAAAGGTGAATACTCGATAGGTTTAGCAGAAAAATATCCGGATAAAAATTTTGTTGGAATTGATATAAAAGGTGCTCGTTTTTGGCGAGGTGCAAAAACAGCAGTTGAAAACGGTATGCACAACGTGGCGTTTGTTCGAACTCAAATTGAGCTGATTAATTTTATTTTTGATGAAAACGAAGTAGACGAAATTTGGATAACTTTCCCCGATCCACAAATTAAGTACAAGCGCACGAAACACCGAATGACGAACCCAGAATTCCTACAGTTGTATAAAAAAATATTGAAACCTGACGGTGTAGTTAATCTAAAAACAGATAGTGAATTTATGCACGGATACACACTAGGATTACTTCATGGTGAAGGTCACGAAGTCTTATATGCTAACCACAATATATATAAAAACGAAGGTGCGCCAACTGAGGTTACTCAAATTCAAACTTTTTATGAAAACCAGTATTTAGAAGCCAACAAAGCAATTACTTATATTCGTTTCAAAATCAAATAGATGACCATTATTTTTACTTTTGTATTGGGTTTTTGCATTTCATTTTTGGCAGCATTACTTCCAGGATTGATTAATATGACTGCTGCAAAAATTAGTTTACAAGAAGGAAAAACAGGAGCTTTAAGTTTTGCATTTGGTGCTGTAAGTGTTGTTTTAGTTCAAACATTATTAGCAGTCCTTTTCGCTCGTTTCATTAGCAGTCATTTAGAAATTGTTGCTATTATTCAAGAAATAGCCATTTTTATTTTTTTTGGGTTAAGTGTTTATTTTTTTTGGATTGCAAAAAGGCCTAAGAAAATAAAAACAGATATCAAAGTAAAAGGTAAGTCCAATCGGTTCTTTTTTGGAATGCTAATAGCATCAATCAACTTATTGCCCATTCCTTTTTATGTTTTTACAAGCATTAGTTTAGCCGCATCGGGTTATTTTACTTTTGATAAAATTCCTATCGCTGCTTTTGTTTCAGGAGTTGTAAGTGGTTCTTTTTTAATATTTTATATTTATGTAGTTGCATTCAAAAGGATAGAAAAGAAAACGGAGTTTTTATTCCACAACATCAATATTATAATTGGATCAGTTACTGCGCTGATTGCTATTTTTACACTTTTCAAATTCATCTTCAGTTAGCTATGGAAGATAATTTCTTTGAAAGAGTTTATGAAATTGTTCGTCAAATTCCAGAAGGGAAAGTTACATCTTATGGTGCAATCGCAAAAGCTCTCGGAACTGCCCGTTCAGCCAGAATGGTAGGTTGGGCAATGAATGCAAGTCATAATATCGATAATGTTCCAGCGCATAGAGTAGTAAACAGAAGAGGATTGCTCACAGGAAAACACCATTTTGATGGCACCAATTTGATGCAGCAATTGTTGGAAAACGAAGGAATTGTTGTTGTCGACAATCAAATTGTGGATTTTGAGAAACATTTTTGGTTGCCTAAGGTGAAAGAATAATTATTCTAACAAACAAACCGTAAACTTCGTTTGATTTTCTCCATTTTCAAAAGCTAAATAACCACCGTGAGCTTCGATAATATTTTTCGATAACGTCAGTCCAATTCCAGCTCCATCTTTTCTCGTGGTAAAAAACGGAAGGAAAATTTTATCTTCAATTTCACTGTCAATTCCTGTTCCAGTATCGGTAATGATTAAGTAAATTCGTTTTTCTTTCACTTCGGCTGAAATCGTGATTTCTTTGACTTCTTTCTCGGCTAAAGCATACATACTATTCGTTAGCAAATTAATGATAACCTGTTCCATCTGATTTTTATCGACCAAAACCCAACGATTAAAATCAACCAAATTCTCAACGGTTATTTGTTCTTTTTTAAATAACGGTTGCATGATTTGTAAACAACTTTCCAGCAGTTCTGAAAGTTCTGTTTTTTCCTTTTTTGGTGAAGGTAGCATTGCCAATTTTCGGTAGCTTTCAACAAATTCCTGCAAATGATTACTTCGGTTGTGCATCGTGGCAACACTTTGTTTGATGTCGTCTAAATCTTCGGTAGAAAGCGTTTCTTGTTGTACCAATTCGCTTAAATTTTGAGAAAGCGAACGAATTGGTGTAAGCGAATTTAATAACTCATGCGAAATCACTTTCATCAAGTTAATCCAAGCTTCTTTTTCTTTTTTCTCAACCACTTTTTGAATGCTGTCGAGTAAAATAATGTAGTATTCCTGATTGAATGTTCGAGTTGCAGAGGTTTGAATAATAAAGGTTTGCGTATCTTGTTTGTTCACTCTAATTTGCAACGATGTTTTCATTTCCTGAAAATGTTGCTCTTCAATAATTTCGCAAAGCGATGGCAATTGATTTTTTAAATAATGCCATTTGGATACTTTTGGAACAGTAAAATGCTTGGAAAAATAATCATTCATCAAAAAAATATTCCAATCGCTATTTTCCTTTTGTAAAATGATAATTCCGGTTTCAATATTGTTTAAAATCGAACGATAAATAATATCTTTTGAAAGTTCTTCGTGTTGCTTGTTTTTAAGTTTTTCATATAATTGAAATAAACTCGAATAATTTTCATAGGATTTATTTTTGGAAAAATCGGCAGAAAAATCATTTTGCAAAATCGAAGCAATCGTTCGATCATAAATCAAAAAAGCATTTTTGATAAAAAAATAAATTTCAGAAAGCAACAAAACCGAAACAAATACCACAAAAAATCCGGTATAAAGCAAATCTTTTGAAAACAAAAACATACTCAAACCAATACTGATTAAAACCAATACTAATCTAAAAAAAAGTGAGTTGTATATTTTTTGTTTTTTAAACACTGAGTTCGATTTGAAATTAATTGATTTTGTATTAAAACCATTAAGTAATTAAGATAATTAAGCGCAACAAATCTTAATGAAACTTAATTTCTTAATGGTTTTCATGTTTTTTTGATTTTAATTTTTCCGTCTATAATCATATTAAAATGTAATTTTTGAATTTAATGTTTTTTGGAATTTAGTGCTTTTAATTTGGAATTTTTATTTTGTATTTTTCCATTCTTCGATACAAAGCAGCACGAGACAAACCGAGTTCTTCTGCTGATTTACTAATGTTGTAATCGTGTTTTGCCAATACTTTTTCTATAGTTATTTTTTCCATATCTGAAAGCGGAATATCATCACGATTTTCAAAAGTTGTAACGATTTCTAAATCCAAATCGGAAGCCGAAATCGTGTTGTTTTCGCATAAAATTACAGCTCGTTCGATGCGATTTTCCATTTCGCGGATATTTCCGTTCCAAGCGTGTTTTTCTATTAGTTCCAATGCTTTTTCACTGAAAATAATTTCACTTCGGTCATATTTTGAAATCATTTTTTCTAATAAAAATTGTGCCATCGGAATTTTATCTTCTTTACGTTCTTTCAACGAAGGCAACGTAATTTCCATAGTGTTGATGCGATAATACAAATCTTCACGGAAATTCTTTTGGTTGACTTCTTCTTTCAAATTGAGATTGGTTGCCGTAATGATTCTAACGTCCAATGGTCGCGCTTTTGATTCGCCTAAGCGTGTAACGGTTTTGGTTTGGATAACCTGTAATAATTTGGATTGTAAATGCAACGGAACGTTTCCAATTTCATCTAAAAAAATAGTGCCGTTTTGTGCGTTTTCAAATCGTCCAGCGGTATCTGTTTTGGCATCGGTAAAAGCACCTTTGGCATAACCAAAAAGTTCGCTTTCAAAAATGTTATCATTCAACGAACCCAAATCAACATGAACAAAAGCATTATTTTTTCGGTCGGAATTCTGATGAATATAATGTGCCATAACAAATTTTCCGGTACCGTTTTCGCCTAAAATCAATACATTAGCATCGGTTTTGGCTACTTTTTCTCCCAAAGAATACGCTTTTTGTATCGTTTTTGATTCGCCAATAAAATAACGTTCTGCTGGAGTTTCTTTTTCGGCTTTTTTTCGGCTTTTTCTGGATTCGTCAACGGCTTGTTTTACCGTTTCAAGTAGTTTTTCGTTTTCCCAAGGTTTTAAAACATAATCAAATGCGCCATTTTTTAAACCTTCAACAGCAGTTTCAACTTTTCCAAAAGCTGTCATTAAAATCACAATCGTTTTTGGCGAAAGCGTTTTTATTTCTTTCAAAAAATACAAACCTTCGCGTCCATCTTCAAAACCAATGCGATAGTTCATGTCCAAAAGCACAACATCAATATCATTTTCGGCTAATAATTGGATAACATTCTTTGGATTATTGAGCGTAAAAATGGTTTCGAAATGTTTCTTCAAAAGCATTTTTGCGGCAAAAAGAATATCTTCTTGATCGTCAATAACTAAAATGTTGGCATTGGTTTTTTTCATCTATTTTATGTTTAAACCATTAAGATGTTAAGAAAATTAAGCTTTGTAATGCTCTAAATGAACCTTAATTTCTTAATGGTTTATATTTTTTTATAATTACTGTTTTTTCAAAGTGTTCGGTTTCGCACAAATGGTGTTCGATAATGAACACTATTGAAAATTAATCGGCTTGTAATTTATTTAAAATCAATAAATTGTGTTTTTTAAAACTTTGGCACAAAATTGTATTTAAGCATACCAAAGAATTTAAAATGGACACAGTCATCAATCGTAAAAGTAACAAAAAAAAATATCTGGCAATAGCAATTTTCGCCATTATAGTTTTGGGATATGGCGCTTTTTCAATGATTACCAAAAAGAGAACTTTTAATGTAAAGAAATCAGAAATCACGATTAAAACAGTAGAAGAAGATTTTTTTGAAGATTTTATGGTATTTCAAGCGCGAGTTGAACCAATGAATTCGATGTTAGTGAATATTGTTGAAGGTGGATCGGTTCAGGAAATTTTTGTTAGTAATGGTGATAGGGTTGTGCAAGGTCAACCGTTGGCAAGATTATACAATCCAAATACGGAATTGAATTATATGCAACAAGAAACCGCCATTATTGAGCAAATTAATAATCTGAATAAAGCCAAATTGGATTTAAGAAATCAAGAATTGAATTTGGCAAAAGATTTGGTTTCAATCGAACATGATTTTTTGGATGCTAAAAATTTATATGATTTGAATAAAAAACTTTTTGAACAAGAAATTTTAGCTAAAAACGAATGGGAAAAAACACAAGAGAATTTTCGTTTTCAAAAAGAGCGAATGAATATTATCAAACAAAGTGTAACTAAAGAAAAGCAAGCCAATCAAATCCAAATCGGGCAACTCAATCAATCCATCGGAATTATGGAGAAAAGTTTGGGAATCTTGAGAACCAACAAAAAGAATTTTCTAATTGTTGCACCACTTTCGGGAAGATTGTCGTCGTTTGAACCAGTTTTAGGACAAAGTTACCAACAAGGACAAACGTTAGGAAAAATTGACGTGATGAAAGGTTACAAATTATTGGCAGATGTGGACGAATTTTATTTGTCAAAAGTGAAACAAGGTCAAAAAGGAACGGTTGATTTTAATAGTAAACAAGTGGAAGTAGTGATTGCTAAAGTTATTCCCGAAATAAAAAGTGGAAGATTTCAAGTGGAATTGAATTTTGTGTCCAATGAAAATTTAGATTTACAACAAGGATTGAGTTTTGCCGTTCGTTTAACCTTATCCGAAAAAACAAAATCGGTAGTGCTTTCCAAAGGAAGTTTTAATCAAGATACTTCGGGCAAATGGATTTTTGTAGTAAACGGAAACAAAGCAGAAAGAAGAAACATTGAAATTGGGAGGGAAAATCCGTTGTATTTTGAAATCATCAGCGGATTAAAACCTGGCGAACAAGTGGTAACATCAAGTTATAAAGATTATCAAGAAGCAGAAATATTAAATTTTGAATAAAATGAAAAGTATCGTATTCTTATTATTATGTGCAATTAATTTAAATGCACAAACCATCAAATCAAGTGGAACTCATTTTGTTGATGGAATTAAAGACAAAAGTTGGTCCAATGCTAATGGAGAAAATTTTACCAACGCCAAATTCAAATCCTATACAGGTTCATGTTATGCATTGCTGGAAGTTGATGAAACTGTTGAAGTTAGTTTTCAAGCCTTTTCTGAAATAAAAGCTGGAAGACTTGAATTCAAATTAATCGATGAAAAAGAAAATCAGTATTTTTATTGTAGCGCAACGAAAGAATGTGAATTGTTGAAAGACGTTATTCTTGAAAAAGGCAAAAAATACAAACTGCTTTTCACAGGAACAAATGCCAATGGGAATTATGAAGTTACTTGGGAAATAAGAAAAAAATAAAAGTCAATCAAAAAACGAACAGTCATGATAAAAATCGAAAAAATTTCAAAAGTCTTCAGAACCGAAGAAGTAGAAACAAAAGCACTTAGCGAAGTTTCAATCACAATCAATCAAGGAGAATTTGTCACCATTATGGGTGCATCGGGAAGTGGGAAATCGACGCTTCTAAACATAGTTGGGCTTTTAGATGGTGCAACAAGCGGAAGTTACAAATTATTAAATCAAGAAATGATTGGCATGAAAGAACAAGAAAAATCAAAAATCAGAAAACAAAATATTGGTTTCATCTTCCAAAATTTTAACCTGATAGACGAACTTTCAGTTTTTGATAATATCGAATTACCATTGATTTATAACAATGTTCCATCATCGGAACGAAAGAAAAAAGTTGAAGCAATTGCCGAAAGACTAGGAATTTCGCATCGATTGAAACATTATCCGCAACAACTTTCGGGCGGACAACAGCAAAGAGTTGCTGTGGCAAGAGCGTTGATTAGCGATCCACAAATCATTTTAGCCGATGAACCAACGGGAAATTTGGATAGTAAAAACGGAAACGAAGTCATGGAATTATTGACGGATTTACATGCTAATGGTTCCACTATTCTAATGGTAACGCATTCCGATTATGATGCGTCTTTTTCGCAAAGAACGATTATAATGAAAGACGGAATGGTGCTTTCAGAAAAAACAAATAGCAGAAACGTAGATGTTTTTGTATCTTAAAACAATAATTTAAAATCATAAAATCATGACCAAATTAATAGTAACAATTGCCTCATTTATAGTAAGTTTAGTAGCAACAGCACAAGTTTCTGAAAATAGAAATGTAAGCGATTTTTCAAAATTGAAAGCTTCACAAGGAATTGAAGTTTTTTATACGGTTTCCAATTCAAATAGTTTAAAAGTTGAGACGGATGACAACGAAAGAATGCAAATGATTAAAACTGAAGTAGAAGGTGAAACTTTAAAAATTTTCGTCGATACGGATAATGCTAAAAAGCCAAAATCAAAAAAATGGAACAACAGAACCATCAACGGTGTAAGTTTTACTAGTATAAAAGTATATGTAACCGGAAAATCATTATCTGAAATCAAAGCCAGTTCTTCGGCAAGTATCAAAATTCAAAATTTGAATACAACTGAAAGATTAGAAGTTGCAGCAAGTTCTTCAGGAAGTGTTTCAGGAAGTTTTGATTGTACTGATTTTAAAGCCGATGTTTCATCAAGTGGCGATGTAAAAGGACAACTTTCGGCAAAATCAGTTTATGTAGAAGTGAGTAGTTCTGGCGATGTAACATTGGACGGAAATGCAACTTCGCTTGAAGTAAAAGCGAGTAGTTCGGGCGATTGTAATTTGAGAGGTTTATCAGTGGAAAACGCAACAGTAAAAGCCAGCAGTTCTGCCGATGTTACACTAACCGTTACAAAATCGTTAGAAGCTGCAGCGTCATCGAGTGCTGATGTTAATTATTATGGAAATCCTTCGCAAGTGAATGCTGATAAAAGTTCATCGGGTTCGGTGAATAGGAGATAATTATCAAAAGCAATCATCATCAAAATCATTATCAAAAAACGAATAAATCATGCTAAAAAACTGGCTACACCTATTTTTATATCAAATCAAAAACAACAAACTATTTACAGCTTTGAATGTTTTGGGATTGAGTATTGGAATCGCAGGATTAATTTTTGCCATTCTTTACTGGAACGACGAGCAAAGTTACAACGCTTGGAATCCAAACAAAGACAAAGTTTTTCAATCCATTAGTCAAGTTGCTCCAGACATGTATTGGGCAAGCAATGTTGCGGCATTAAAAACGTATTTCGAAAAAGATTTCCCCGAATTAGAAGCTTATTGTTATCTCGAAAATTGGTACTACGAAGAATTAGTTCAATATAAAAGCAAAAAAGAAATTCTAAAAATAACCGATTCTCAAAATAAATTTTTTGAATTTTTCCCGTTTCCGTTTGTTAAAGGTTCTCCAAAAACCGCTTTGAAAGACAATGCAAGTATGGCAATTTCAACAAAAGCTGCCGAAAGACTATTTGGCAATGAAGATCCGATAGGCAAAGAAGTGCGTTATTCAGGAAGAACTTTTGTAATCAGAGGTGTTTATGAAATCACTGGAAAATCTTCGTTAATGCCAGAAGCGGTTACAAATTTGATTGAGCCAAAATTACAAGAGAATATTAATCATTGGGGAAATTTTAATCACGGATTATTGTTAAAACTCAAAAATCCAGATGATGCTCCAAAAGTTGTTGCCCGAATGGAGAAAATCATGTTCGAAAATCGAGTAGTACGATGGGCAAAAGAAGAAGGAATAACGGTTGAAGAATGGCTGAAAAAGAACGGACAAGAAAGTACAAAAATAATTCTTGAACCATTGTCAAAATCTCGTTTGCATTCTATATCTGACGGTTTTGCAGAAGGAAGAGGAAATTATCAATTCTTGATGATAATGCTCGGATTATCCATCTTAATTTTGATTTTATCCATCGTAAACTATATAAACCTTGCAACGGCTAATGCTATAAAAAGAGCAAAAGAAGTTGGTGTTCGAAAAATTATTGGTGCGTCAAAAATGAATATTATCAAGCAATTTATTTTTGAAACTACATTGATTACGTTGTTTTCTATCTTACTTTCTTTGGTAATTGTGGAACTTTCGTTGCCTTATTATAATGAATTTTTGAATAAAAAATTAATCATTCATGGCGAACAATTTTATCTGCAATTGATTTTAATTTTCTTTTTCACTATTATAGTTTCAGGTGTTTTTCCAGCGGTTTATGTGTCAAATTTTGAAACGTTAAAAGTGCTGAAAGGCAATTTTGGCAGAAGTAAAAGCGGCATTTGGTTGCGAAACGGAATGCTGGTTATGCAATTTGCTATTGCAACATTTTTCATCATCGGTTCTTATATTGTTTACCAACAAGTACAATTTTTAAATACTAAAGATTTAGGTTTCAAAGGCGAACAAGTACTTTCTATTCGCTACAGAAATATATACGATTGGAAAGAGAAAGATTATAAGCAAAAACTTTTCAGTCGATATTATATGATTAAAGATCAGGTTTCAAAAATAAAAGGCGTAGAACAAGTTTCCACTGGAGCGTTTGATTTTGGAAATGGTTCGGGTTCGTCTTCTAGTTTTGATTATAATGGGATAACAGTTCAAGGTCAGAACATGGGAATTGATTTTGGAATGCTCGAAATGATGAAAATCGGGTTAAAAGAAGGAAGATATCTTACCGAAAAACTGGCTTCGGATACTATCAACACAATGTTGATTAATGAAACTTCGATGAAGCTAATGAAGGAAAAAAATCCATTAGGAAAAGAAGTTGAGTGGAATGGAAATAAACTTAAAATTGTTGGAGTTGTAAAAGATTTTAATTTGTATAGTCCACAAGCCGAAGTACCGCCAATGGTGTTTTTTCACTTCAAAACCATCGATTGGATGCTTCAAAATGCTAGTAGAATTCACGTAAAAGTGGATGGAAAAAACATGGAACAAACTATTGCCGATATTGAAAAATTTTGGACAAAAAATGTCGATTCTGAATATCCATTTGAATATGACTTTGTTGATAAGGCTTATGCAAGAACCTATGAAGCTTATGTCAAACAAAGAAATCTATTTTCATTATTAAACGTGATTGTAATCTTGATAGCCATTTTTGGATTATTTGCTTTGGCGTCATATTCCATCCAACGAAGAATGAAAGAAATCGCCATTAGAAAAACGCTCGGTGCTGAAACCAATGTTTTACTAAAAGAATTATCAAAACAATATGTGTTTTTCTGTATTATTGGATTTTTAATCGCTGTTTTTCCAGTGTATTATTTACTCGGAAAGTGGCTTGAAAATTTCGCTTCCCGAATAGAGATTAGTTTCGTTCCGTTTGTCGTTGGATTTGTTGTTTTGTTGATTTTAACTCTAATTGTAGTGCTTTCGCGAGCTTATCAAGCCACAAGAATGGATGTTTTAAAATATTTGAAATACGAATAACAATTTCAAAAATCAACATCAAAAGTCAATTTCAACATCAAAAGTCAATTTCAACATCAAAAGTCAATTTCAACATCAAAAGTCAATTTCAACATCAACTTTAAAAATCAAAATCAGTTTAATCCGTGAAATCTGTGGCAAAAAAATATTGACATGAATAAAAAAGTTTTTTTTCTAGTTTTCATTTATACACTTTGTTTTTCTGTATTTGGTCAAGAAAATTCCTGGCCTTTGCAGAAATGCATTTACGAAGCGATGAAGAATTCGATTGACATAAAAATCAGTCAACTTCAAGTAAAAAAATCACAAAAATTGCACAATTCTATAGCAAATCAAATGTTACCAGCAATTTCTTTTACAGGAAATCAAAGCTATAATTTTGGTTCAACCATTGATCCATCTACCAATGGAAGAGTTAGTTCTAACATTCAAAACGATAATTTCTTTTTGAATGCACAAATGAATTTGATTGATTTTAAAAATTTTGCCATGGCGCAAAAGACAAAAATTGACATAGAAAAAGCCAAAGCTGATTTAGCCGTTATTGAAAACGAATACCAACTTCAAATAGTGGAAAGTTATTATCAAGCACTTTTTACTCAAGAATTGCTTAAAATTCAAAATGAACAATTCAAAAACGCACAATTTAACTTGAATCGTGTGCAAAAAGAAGTTGAAATTGGCAGTAAACCTAAAAGCGATTTGTATGATATGCAACTCAGTTTCGCCCAAGAAGAAATGAGGATTTTACAAGCGGAACAATTGTTTTTAATACAAAAAAAGCAACTTTTTCAATTGATGAATGTTGAAAATCTTTCCATAGCCGAAGTTTTTTTGGAAAATTTTATTGATAAAAATACTGCCAAAAATTCCGTTGAAAATAATCCAAAAATTCGAGCTGCCGAACTTGGTTATCAAAGTAGTTTGAAAGATACAAAATTGGAACGAGCTAATAATTTACCAACGTTAACAACCTTTTACGGATTTTCAACTTTTTACTATAAACCATTAAATCAACCCGATGTTGTAGTAGATAATTTCAACAAACAGGTTAGTGACAATAAAAATCACCAACTCGGACTTCAATTAAGCGTGCCAATTTTTAATGGATTTAGAAATAATCGCCGAGTTTCAGCAACTAAGATCGAAGCCGAAAAATCGAAACTTGTAATCGAGCAAGAAAAGTTAAAAGTCAAAAACCAAATCGATATCGAAACCCAAAATAAAGTCAATTTTGAACAATTGGAAAAGAAATTAGAAGAGATGAAAACTTTTGCCGATGCTTCTTTTCGAACATCACAATCAAAATATGCTTCGGGAGTTATCGATGCTATCGTTTTTTCGGCAGTTAAAAATCAGTTGCTTTCTGCGGAATACGATTTGCTTAAAAATCAATTGCAAATTCAGTTTGCCGACATCAAAATCAATCTAATTCAAGGAAAAGTCTTGTAGCGGTTTTTCCCAATCAAACTATAAATATTTTCAATTCTTTAACTATTGTTTCCAAACATTTCGTAGTATCTTTGCAATTCATATTAAGTTTAAATAAAAAGTCTATCAACTTTTAAATTTTTAAACTCATAAACTTTTAAATAAGAAGATGAAGCTAGATAGAAAAGAAATCCTAAAAGCGTTAGAAACTATTACTATTGCTGGTGAAGGAAAAAATATGGTAGAAAGTGGTGCGGTTAAAAACGTACTTATTTTTGGCGATGAGGTAACAATAGATTTGCTGATTGCAACACCTGCAATGCACATAAAAAAACGTGCCGAAGACGATATTAAAAAATTAATTCACGAGCAGTTTTCTCCAAATGCAGTCGTGAAAGTAAATATTAAAGTTGAAGCCAAAGAAAATCCAAACGAAATCAAAGGAAAAGCCATTCCCGGAATTTCAAATATTATTGCAGTAGCTTCAGGAAAAGGTGGCGTTGGAAAATCTACAACTACAGCAAATTTAGCCGTTACTTTAGCCAAAATGGGATTCAAAGTTGGAGTTCTTGATGCCGATATTTATGGTCCAAGTATGCCAATAATGTTCGATGTAGAAAACGAAAAACCAATCTCTGTAGAAGTTGACGGAAAATCAAAAATGAAACCTATTGAAAGTTATGAAATAAAATTACTTTCAATCGGATTTTTCACTTCTCCAAGTCAGGCTGTTATTTGGCGTGGACCAATGGCTTCTAAAGCATTAAACCAAATGATTTTTGATGCCGATTGGGGAAATCTTGACTTCATGTTAATCGATTTACCACCAGGAACAGGCGATATTCATTTGTCAATCATGCAGTCGTTACCAATAACAGGTGCAGTTGTCGTAAGTACGCCACAAGCCGTTGCTCTAGCCGATGCTAAAAAAGGAGTTTCCATGTTTTTATCAGAAGCTATCAATGTTCCTGTTCTCGGAATTATAGAAAATATGGCCTATTTCACTCCAGAAGAACTACCAAATAATAAATACTACATCTTCGGTCAAGAAGGTGCAAAAAATCTTGCGCTTGACCTTCAAGTTCCATTTCTTGGCGAAGTTCCAATTGTTCAGAGCATTCGCGAAGCAGGAGATTATGGTCGACCAGCAGCGTTACAAACAGGTTCTGTCATAGAAACAGTTTTTGAAGAAATTACAAGAAATGTAGTTGAAGAAACGGTAAAAAGAAACGAAACACTTGCTCCAACCGAAGCAATAAAAATAACAACAATGGCAGGATGTTCTGCTGTGAAAAAATAGTACTCAGTTTACAGTCTCAGTTTATAGTTTACACTGTTTTCTGCGACTGAAAACTGCGACTGAAAACTAAAATAAAGTATGACAAACGAAGAATTAATTTTAAACATCGAAAAAGCACTGAACGAAATCAGACCATTTTTGAATTCGGATGGTGGCGATATTAGTTTGGTTTCTGTTGAAGATGAAAAGCACGTAAAAGTTCGTCTTCAAGGCGCATGTACGTCATGTAGTTTAAGCATCAGCACTATGAAAGCTGGCGTTGAAACTACCATAAAAAAGTACGCACCGCAAATCGAAACCGTAGAAAACGTAGCTTAATTTTTTTTGGCGTTACCTTTCAGGTCGGGCTTTCCGTTACAATCTTTTATTTTTTAAAGAAAAAATAAAAGGATTTTCACTGCAAACGAAGTTCTCAGAACTCCAAATTAAATAAATGTAAAGTGAAGAAATCCCTAACGCAAACTGTAAACTGACAAATATCATATGTTTAAAAATTTATGTTTTAGATTTTCACACTGTAAACCTCTAAACTCATAAATTCATAAACTTCTAAACTCTAAAAATGATTACAACAGATATACTCATCATTGGCGCAGGTCCAACAGGACTTTTCACTGTTTTTGAAGCTGGATTATTAAAATTAAAATGTCATATTATAGATGCCTTACCTCAACCTGGAGGACAATTAGCTGAATTATATCCTAAAAAACCTATTTATGATATTCCAGGTCTTCCAGATGTTTTAGCAGGCGATTTGGTCAACAATTTAATGGAACAAATCAAGCAGTTTCAGCCAGGTTTTACATTAGCAGAAACAGCTGAAAACATAGATAAATTAGATGATGGAACTTTTATAGTTACTACTAATAAAGGAACAAAACATCATGCTAAAGCCATCGCTATTGCCGGTGGTTTAGGAACTTTTGAACCAAGAAAACCCGAAATTCCAAATATTGCTTTTTATAAAGAAAAAGGAGTTGAGTATTTTGTAAAAGATCCCGAATTTTTTAGGGATAAAAAAATAGTGATTGCTGGTGGCGGAGATTCGGCATTGGATTGGAGTATTTTTTTAGCTGATGTAGCTTCGGAAGTTACTTTAATTCACAGAAGAAATGAATTTCGTGGCGCATTGGACTCAGTTGAAAAACTTCAGGAATATAAAAAATTAGGTTACGTAAATTTAATTACACCAGCAGAAGTTGTTGCTCTTCACGGTGAAGACCATTTGAATGCAATTACGATAAGCAAAGATGGTAATCAAGAAACAATAGAAACCGATTATTTCATTCCACTTTTTGGATTGACACCTAAACTTGGTGCAATCGCAAATTGGGGTTTAGAAATTGAAAAAAACGCCATTAAAGTTAACAACGCGTTAGATTATCAAACTAATATTTCTGGTATTTACGCCATTGGTGATGTGAATACGTATCCAGGAAAATTGAAGTTAATTCTTTGCGGTTTTCACGAAGCAACATTGATGTGTCAAAGTGTTTACAATAGATTAAATCCTGGAAAAAAATACGTATTAAAATATACAACGGTTTCTGGAGTAGATGGTTTCGACGGAACAAGAAAAGAAGCAGAAAAAGCAGTTGTAAAATCAATTGATTAATTATCCTGCAAGGTTTTTAAAACCTTGTAGGTGTTTATAAAAAGTAAAATGCCACAAGACATCACTCTAAAAATAACCGACCGAAACGGACAAATTCACGAAATTCAAGCACCAACAGACATGAACTTAAATGTCATGGAAGTTATTCGAATGTATGAGTTAGCCGAAGAAGGAACCATTGGTGTTTGTGGCGGAATGGCAATGTGTGCATCATGTCAATGCTACGTTTTAAATGATGTAATTTCGTTAGAACGAAATCCCGATGAAGAAGCTATGCTTTGGGAAGCGTATCATGTTAAAGACAATTCACGACTAGGTTGTCAAATACGAATTACAGAGGAAATTGATGGATTGGAGATAGAAATTGCACCAGAACAATAATAGAAGCGAGATGAAATTCTCGCTTTTTTTGTAACAAAATTTTAACACTTACGTATAAAAGAATATCTCATCAAATCAATTGGGATTTTACTTTTAATGGATCAAAATACCTATTCTCCGGGATTACATAAATTAGTCACACTTCAAGTAGATGAGGTAGATTTGCTAACTAACAGCAGTGCTTTTATCGAGTTTTCTGAAAAAATCATTCAAGATTTTGAACTTGAAAAAGTTGGAATAATTACCCACAATTTTGAAAATAATAGTTTTACCATTGCTATTTGTTTAAAAGAATCTCATATTTGTATTCATACTTGGCCTGAATTTAGACAGCTTACGTTGGATGTTTACTTGTGCAATTATTTACAAGATAACACTCAAAAAGTAAAAAGTATTACCAATGAGTTTGTAACCTTTTTTAAGGCAATTGTTTTAAAAGATTTTGAAATTAATAGATAAATTTGAGTATGGATTTTTCTTGCTATCATTGTAATACGGTTACCAAACTCGATGTCAAAATTGAAGTTTCTTATTTTTCCTGCCCAAATTGTGCAACTATTTATAGTAGAAACGATTCTAATGATTTTGTTTTCAAAGAAAGACACAAAAAAGTTGATTATAACAATGCCTTTTCTGTTGGTCAAAAAGCAGAATTTCATGGAAGTGTATTTACAATCATTGGTTTTTTGGTTAAAAGCGGTGATTACAATATCAGATGGATTGAATATGTGTTGCAAAATGATAAAAAAGAATTTTTATATCTTTCAGAATCATCGGGAAATTTTATACTCTTAGAACAAATTGAGTTTGAAAAAAAAGTAGGTAATCATCCATTAACCGTTGATTATTTGGATAAAACCTATGATAGATTCGATTATTCTTATCCAAAACTTGATTATGCGGCTGGTTTTTTTGATTTTAATGTTTTGAACAAAATAGAATTAATCGAATATATAAATCCGCCATTTATCTTGTCATTTGAAAAATTTGGTAAAGAGCAAACCGCGTTTTACGGTAAGCATATTTCAAGAAGTGCTGTAAAAAAAGCATTCAATGCATCGGCAATACCATCAAAATCAGAGATTGGAATGGTAGAACCTTTCTTTATTAATGTTAGAAATTTGGTCTTGACTTTTTGTGCAGTTGGGTTTTTAATCATTTTTACCCATTGGTATTTCAACCAAGATAGATTAGAACAAGAGGTTTTGAATGCCTCAATTCCATTTGAAAGTTTTACTTCCAAAGAATATGTAAGTCCATCTTTTGAGTTAAAAGGAAGTTCAGCACCATTGCAAATTTCGGTTTCGTCTAATGTAAATAATTCTTGGGCAAATGTTCAAATAGCTTTGGTAAACGAAAATACCAACGAGGAAATTTATGCCTCAAAAGATATCGAATACTATCACGGTTATACCGATGGCGAAAACTGGACTGAAGGAAGTACTTCTGAAGATTTTAATATTTGTGGCGTTGGTGCAGGAAAATATCATTTAACGATAACACCATCAAAAGCACCAGAAGATGTTGTAAATAGTTTAATTTCGGTTAAAGCCAATTGGAATGCACCGTCCAATAGAAATATTTACATGGTATTTATTTTTATGGCAATTGTTGCCGTCGGAATGTACTATTGGTCCAAATATTTTGAAAATAAAAGATGGGGTGAATATTAAAAAGTGAAAATGGAAAAAGTATCAAATTTTATCAAAGAAAATTATTTAGCCCTTTTAATTGGTTTATGTTTCTATGGAATATTTGTTTATTACACAACACAAGGTAATAGACTTTGCGACTGTGAATCGACTGAAAATTACAAACCCACAAATTCAGGACGTAGTTCTGTAAATCGTTTTTATCATAAATAACTAAAAATATAATATCATGAATATATCACAACTTGTTATCAACTCATTAGTGTTTTCTGCCGTTGGAATTGCAATACTTTTTATTGCTTATTTTATTGTTGAAAAAATAACGCCCGAAAACACTTGGAAAAAAATTACTCAAGAAAATAATGTTGCTGTTGCCATCGTTTTTGCGGCCTTAATTATTGGAATTTCAATGATTATTAGCGCAGCAATTCATGGGTAATAAATTCTTAAAATTTGAATATTTATTACTTTTTGCTGTTTTTACCATTGCCACTTGCGGACTAGTTTACGAATTAGTTGCCGGAACTTTGGCGAGTTATTTATTGGGCGATTCAGTAAAACAATTCTCCTTCATCATTGGAGTGTATCTCTTTTCGATGGGAATTGGGTCGTATTTTTCAAAATTTATTACCAAAAATCTACTCAATACTTTTGTGGAAATAGAAATTCTAGTCGGATTAATTGGTGGATTGAGTTCGGTTATTCTTTTTCTATTATTTGAAACCGCTTTTGCCTTTCAATTTATTCTTTATTTTTTAGTTTTCATCACAGGATGTCTTGTCGGATTGGAAATTCCGTTACTGATGAACATTCTTAAGGATAAAGTAGAATTCAAAGATTTGGTTTCTAATGTTTTTACATTTGACTACATTGGAGCTTTATTAGCATCCATTCTTTTTCCGTTAATTTTAGTTCCAAAACTCGGAATTATTGGAACATCTTTATTCTTCGGAATGATTAATATTTCTATTGCTATTGTACTTTGTTATTTGTTAAAATCAGAATTAAAAAAAGTAAAATTACTCAGAGCAAAAGCCATTTTTTCTTTTCTAGTTTTATTGGTTACTTTCTTTTTCTCCGAAAATATCCTGTCCTATTCTGAAGGTAAATTGTATGGAGAGAACATCATTTATACCAATTCAACTCAATACCAACGTATCGTTTTAACCCACAATAAAAGCGATTACCGATTATACTTAAACAACAATCTCCAATTCAGTTCTGCCGACGAGTATCGTTATCACGAAGCTTTGGTTCATCCAGCAATGTCAATGGCTAAAAAAGTTGATAATGTACTAGTTCTAGGTGGTGGAGATGGTTTGGCGGTTCGAGAAATTCTAAAATACAAAGATGTAAAAAAAGTCACTTTGGTCGATTTGGATGAAGGAATGACCAAGTTGTTCAAAACCAATCGGGTATTGGTCGATTTCAATAAAAATGCTTTGAATAACTCTAAAGTTACAGTGTATAACAAAGACGCTTACATTTGGGCAAAAGAAACGAAAGAGAAATTTGATGTCGTAATTATTGATTTTCCTGATCCTTCCAATTATAGTTTGGGTAAGTTGTATTCATTGAATTTTTACAGTACGATGCAACAGCTACTTTCAACGGATGCTGTAGTAGTAATTCAAACGACTTCGCCTTATTTTGCTCCAAAATCATTTTGGTGTATCAACAAGACTGTGATGCAAGTTTTTCCTCAAATTGATGCTTATCATGCTTATGTTCCGTCGTTTGGCGAATGGGGTTTTACCATTGCAGTAAATGGTTTTGGGACTAATTTCAATAAAGTCAATAGAACTGTTGACGGATTGCGTTTTTACAATTATCAATTTGAAAAATTCAATTATTTTTCCAAAGATATGATTTCAAAAGACATTGAAATTAATCGATTAGATAACCAAGTTTTAGTACGCTATTTCGATGAAGAATGGGGAAAATTATAGCAGTTCGAGAAGAAATTTCTTCAAATTTTTAGGAGCAACTTTACTGATTGTTCCGCTTCTCGATGCTTGTAAAGAAAAAGTAATTTCGCTTTTAATTCGGCTATCAGGAACCAATCATATTTTAGGACATAAACTTCGAGTTAAGAAATTTCCAAAACCTTCTAAACAAATTTCTATTCCGTATTTAATTGTTGGTGGCGGAATTACTGGTTTATCTGCTGCAAGACAACTTTCTAAGAAAGGAATTTCCGAATTTTTGTTGGTTGAATTAGAAAATCATTTGGGCGGAAATTCCTCCAATGGTGAAAATCAGTATTCTAAATTTCCTCTTGGCGCACATTATTTGCCTTTACCAAATCAGGAAGATAAAGAGTTGTTGCAATTTCTTGAAGAAGAAAAAATTATTTTAGGTTATGATGAAAAAGGATTTCCAAAGTTTGATGAAACACAACTAACGTTTTCACCAGATGAACGACTATTTTATAAAAACAATTGGCAAGAAGGAATAGTTCCAAAAGTTGGAAATTCAGCAGAAGAAGACGAAGAATTACTTCGGTTTTTTTCGATGATGGATGATTTTAGAACTAAAAAAGATGACTTTGGTTTGTATTGGTTCAATATTCCGATGGCTTTATCTTCTCAAAATGATGCCGTTAAAAGTTTGGATAAACTAACTATGAAAGAATGGTTAGAGCAACAAAATTTTAAATCAAATCCGCTTTTGGTTTATGTAGATTATTGTTGCAGAGATGATTTTGGTTTAGGAATTGAATTCGTTTCTGCTTATGCCGGAATTCATTATTTTGCTGCGAGAAAACAAAACAGTACGCAAGATAAAAATGATAACGTTTTAACTTGGCCTGAAGGTAATGCAAGACTTACGCATCATTTAAAAAAATATTCCAAAGGAAAAACACTGCAAAATCATTTGGTTTACGAAGTGAAAACCGAAAATGGTAAAGCAGTAGCCTTGGTTTTTGATGATAAAACAAAAACTTCTATTGAGATTATTGCCGATAAAATTATTATGGCAACACCGCAATTTGTAAATCAATATTTGTTTGACGACAGAAAAGAATTCACCAAAGATTTTCATTATGCGCCATGGCTTTTGGCAACATTAGTAGTTTCCGATTTGACCGATAATTTCAGTTTTCCTTTGTGTTGGGATAATGTGGCTCACGATTCAAAAGGATTGGGTTATATTTACGATCAACATCAGTCGTTGCAACAAATTCAGGATAAAAAAGTGATTACATATTATTACAGTTTTTCATCATCAAATTGTGGAAAAAGCAGAAGAGATATCTATAAAAAACCAAAGGAATATTGGAAAAGTTTAGTGTTGGAAGATTTAAAAATTTCGCATCCTAATATAGAAGAAGTAACAGAAAGTATCGATATTCATTTGTTAGGACACGGAATGATTAGCCCAAAACCAGAATTTCTATTTGGCGAAAGCAAACAAAGAGCAGCGCAATCTATTGATGATAAAATCTATTTTGCACATTCAGATTTATCTGGAATATCTATTTTTGAAGAAGCTTTTCATCAAGGAATTAATGTTGTAAATAAAATAGTGTAATGGTTCAACCATGGATACATAAAGGCAAAACCGACGGTTATTTTATACTTGCGCCATCTTTTATTGTGTTGGCAATTGTGTTGTTATTTCAAAGTTGGTTAACAGATATCGAAGAAAGTTATTCGTTTTATACTTGGCTGTTTTTAATTGTTTTTATTGATGTTGCACATGTTTATTCCACATTATTTAAAACCTATTTTGTTGCCTCAGAATTTCAAAGAAGGAAACAATTGTACATTGGATTGCCGATTTTTTGCTTCTTAATTGGTTTCATTTTATTTCTATTTGGAAGTCAGGTGTTTTGGTCGGTTTTGGCTTATCTAGCAGTTTTTCATTTCATTCGTCAGCAATATGGTTTTATGCGATTGTACTCTAGAAATGAAGATAAAACGTATGCATGGATTGACAATTTAATTATTTACTCTGCCACAATTTATCCAATGTTGTATTGGTTTTTATCTCCAAAACGAAAGTTCAATTGGTTTGTAGAAAACGAATTTTTGAAGTATGAAAACGCAAAATTACTTGAGGTTTTTAAATGGATTTATTTTGCAATAGTAGTATTTTATCTCGTTAGAACCGTTTATAATTCGATAAAATCAAACTATTTTAATGTTCCAAAAAATGCCATTATCATTGGAACATTACTTTCTTGGTATTTTGGAATTGTATACTTCAATAACGATTTGGTTTTTACATTGTTAAACGTTGTCTCCCATGGAATTCCTTATATGGCATTAATTTATCTAAACGAAATTGAGAAAAAAAGTGAAGAAGATTTGGGGTTTTTAAGTTTATTAAAGCAGCATAAAGGAGTGCTAATTTTTATTTCAATTCTTCTAATTATTGCCTTTTCAGAAGAGTTTTTATGGGAAATTTTAGTTTGGAATGAACAAATTTCAATAGCAAACTTTGACTTTTCAAATTGGCAATTTATCTTAGTTCCTTTGCTAACTGTTCCGCAGTTTACGCATTATTTATTAGATGGATTTATTTGGAAGTCAAAAAAAATATAATTTACAACCCCAAAACCATTTTTGCCCTTGGCAAAATACGTTCTACAAATTTAGTGTAAGCGATCGTTGACGGATGCAGACCATCACTGGCAACCAAATTAGGTTGTAATAATCCTTGTCTAGTAATATCGGTAATGTTTATAAAAGTGATGTTATTTTGAGTGCAATAATTTTCTGTAAAATCATTGTAAGTATCAATTTGAGTTTAAATAGTTGAGTTTCCATTTCCAAAAGGTGTATATGCATAATCTGGTATTGATACTACAATGACATTCTCTTTTTTACCTTTTGCTTTTTGAATAGCTATTGTTACTAATTCTGGAAATTCTTGTTCATATACAGAAAATGGAGTGTTTTGAAACTGATTGTTAACACCTATTAAAAGTGTAACCAAATCAAAATCATTTAAAGGATTTTGGGTAGCAATCGCCGATTTTAAATTGGAAGTTGTCCAACCAGTTTGTGCAATAATTTGAGTTTGAAAAGTGTCGTCTACTTTTAGATATTTCACAATACTGTCTTGTAGTTGAATTGGAAATCTACAACTTGTACAAACACTTTATCCAATAGTATAACTATCGCCAAGAGCTAAATAACGGTAAGTTTTAGAAATAACAACTGGAGTTTCATTTTCAATAATTGTATCATTTTCCGCACTGCATCCAAAAAAAAGTGTGCAAATCAAAAAAAATGATATTATTGAGCGAAAACATTTCATTGTTTATACTATTTCAACAGTTTTTTCGATTTTTTCTTCAATTGCATCCCAAAGTCCAATTCTTTTTTCTAATGCTATAATAGAAACTTCCTCTACGTCGCGCCATTTTTGAGCATCATTTTCGCAAAGCTCAGAAATCATTCGCATCGCCATTGGTCCGTGTTCATCGGCATCCAATTCAATATGTCTTTCAAAGTAATAAATGAGTTTTGATAAATCAGTTTCAGGGAAATTTTGCTGAAAACTTTTTAAAATCTCGGTGAACATATTCGGAATTAAATCTTCTCTACCAAAAGTAAAACAAGCAGCAATTTTATGTGCTTTTCCTTCTTCGATTACCCTAAATGTAAAGTCTAGAAACTCTTTTATATTAGCATGTAAATTACTTTGTTTTATGGCAATAAAAACATTTTTGGTATCGATTACATTTTGAAGAAATGTTTCAAGCTCAGCGGTTTTTGCGCCACAGTCTTTCATGGCATCAACATACATTTCGAAATGACTAAGCCTTTTTCCGTCTATTGATAAATCACTTTCTTCTGCTAAAACAATTTCGTTAATTAAATATCTTGTTTCAGGATTTACAGTGGCAAACCATGGAGTTGTTGTACAAGTCAATTTGCTTTGTAATGCTTTTAAAAGCGACATAAAATCCCAAACTGCATAAACATGACATTCCAAAAACTGTTGTAAATCATCAATTGTTTTTACTTTTTCATAGAGGGAATGAGTAAGTAATTGTTGCTTTTGCAAATCTATTTTAGTCTTAATTTGATCAGTAGTCATAATTTTTATATAAAAATTTAAAACAAAAGTAAAAATGCTTCACACAACAGCGAAGCATTTTATATCAATTTTATTTATTGTTTAATCTTATTTAAACGCAGGAATTCCTGTAATATCGGCACCTGTGATTAACAAGTGAATGTCGTGTGTTCCTTCGTATGTAATCACCGATTCTAAGTTCATACTGTGACGCATAATTGAATATTCGCCGGTAATCCCCATACCACCAAGTATTTGTCTAGCTTCACGAGCAATGTTTATAGCCATATCTACATTGTTTCTTTTTGCCATCGAAATTTGAGCTGTTGTTGCTTTTCCTTCATTTCGCAAAACACCTAATCTCCATGTCAATAACTGCGCTTTGGTAATTTCGGTAATCATTTCGGCTAATTTTTTTTGTTGTAATTGTGTTCCAGCAATAGGTTTGTCAAACTGAATACGCTCTTTTGCATAACGCAAAGCCGTGTCATAACAATCCATCGCAGCACCAATTGCACCCCAAGCAATTCCATATCGAGCGGAGTCCAAACACATCATCGGCGCACCTAATCCTGATTTTCCTGGCAGTAAATTTTCTTTCGGAACTTTTACATTATTGAAAACCAACTCGCCTGTTGCACTAGCACGAAGCGACCATTTATTATGCGTTTCAGGTGTAGTAAAACCTTCCATGCCGCGTTCTACAATCAAACCGTGAATTCTTCCTGCTTCATCCTTAGCCCATACTACTGCAATATCAGCAAATGGCGCATTCGAAATCCACATTTTGGCACCATTTAAAAGATAATGGTCACCCATATCTTTAAAATTGGAGGTCATTCCGCTTGGATTAGAACCATGATCAGGTTCGGTCAATCCAAAACAACCCATGAATTCTCCTGTGGCTAATTTTGGTAAGTATTTTTTGCGTTGTTCCTCTGTCCCAAATTTCCAAATAGGATACATTACTAATGAAGATTGCACCGATGACGTGGAACGCACACCGGAGTCGCCTCTTTCTATTTCTTGCATAATTAAACCATATGAAATTTGGTCTAATCCCGCGCCACCATATTCTTCTGGAATGTATGGTCCAAAACCACCAATTTCGCCCAAACCTTTGATGATTTGTTTTGGAAACTCAGCGCGTTGTGCATAATCTTCTATAATAGGAGAGACTTCTTTTTTAACCCAAGCTCTTGCTGAATCTCTAACTAATTTGTGTTCCTCAGTTAATAAATCGTCTAATAAATAGTAATCTGGCGATTGAAATAAATCTGGTTTCATAATGAATTTTTAAGTAACGAAAACGTTTGCAAATTTAGGTAAACTAAAACAAGAAACAAGTGAACAATTGTTATTTATTACTTTCAATAGGCTTTTTGAAGTCTTCATTTTTGTTTAATAAAAATTTTGTCGTTTCTAGTAGGTTTTGCCTTTCTGAAATGCCTTTTGATTTGATGTCAACTTCACAAAACGCTAAAAATAGTGGTACTTCATCAGGTTTTAGCTTGAGTTCATTAATAAAAAAATCAGATTTAAAATGTAGCGCGATATATTCACGGAAATCCATAAAAGGTTTTTGTTTTTTCTTGAACCAATTACCAATTCCTTTTCCAATTCTAACAAAGTCAACTCCGTTTTCGATTTCGCCAGTATGAACATTTTGAACTTTCAAGGTATTTTGTTGTTTGATTAACTTGGCTTCATCCATATCAGCTTGTGTAACTTTTATTTTCATACTTTCAGCTCTGGAAACAGTAACTCCGTCTAACTCAATTGGTCTTTTTTCAAGTTCAATAACTATACTTTCTTGCTCAAATAGTTTTTTGAATACAGTGATTTGTTGATCAAAATAATCGTTAGAAATAATGTAAAGTTCATCACCCATTTTAGCCTGAATGGTAAAATTTCCTTTATTGTCCGATTTTGTTACTTTTTTGGTTGTGCTATTAACAATATCAATTGCGGGTAAAGCAGTGCCTTCACAAACTAATCTTCCGCTGATATTTTTTGCGGTTTGGGAAAATCCGACAGAACTATAAATGAAAAGAAACGAATAAAATAAAAACTGTTTGATCATGGACTGTCGATAAAATTGATTGTCGAAAATTACATAAACTTTGTTTCTTTCATTAAAAAAAAATGTTAATTCTAAATTTGAGTTAAATAGTTAAACTTTTCCACCAGATAATTGAAAAGCATCTGCTGTAATTATCTTCCTATTCAAGATTTTGCATAAAGTTAAGTTAAATAAAATAGGGGAATTTTCTAAAATTTTACTTTTATAAATATTTCAAAATAACAACCGATGAAAAAAATCATCCTCCTATTCTTTCTGATTATCTATTCTCATGGTTTTTCGCAAGTTACTATTTCTGAAGTTGAAAAAAATAAGCAATTTGGCTTAGTGTGGGGTTTATTGAAATACCATCATCCTGAAATTAGTAATGGTAAATATGATTGGGATTTAGAATATGTAAATACATCAAGTTCATTAGATACTATCAAAAATCAGGACGGAATGAATGCTTTTTTATTTCGTTTTATTTCGAAATTTAAGACAGATAAGTTGAAAACAAAGAAGCTAACTACCGAACGTTTGTTTGTTAAAAATGTAGATTATGATTGGATTGACGAAACTGTTTTTGGAAAACAACTGACAAAAACCCTTCTAGAAATTAAAGAGAACTCAAATAAAAACAACTATTATGCTTCAACGAATAAGTTAGCTAAAATGCTATCATTTGATAACGAAAAAGGCTATCAAGATTTCAACTATGCTAATAAAAACCATAGATTATTGTTGCTTTATAGTTTTTGGAACGCAATTCAATATTGGAATGTAAACAAGTATTTAATGGACCATAACTGGGTCAGTATTTTACATCCAATGACTGAACTTTTTATAAACTGCAACACCAAGTTAGAATTTGAAATAGCAAAGTCAAAATTGATTGCCAAGTTAGATGACTCCCATTCTTATCATCTTTCCGATATTGTATTTGATACATTATTTAAGAATAAGCCCTATTTTTCAGTAAAAACAATCAGCGACTCTTTATTGGTCACTTCAATATTTAATAAATCTTTAGCCAAAAAAGACGGTTTAGAGCTAGGTGACATCATAACAAAAGTAAACACAACCGATATTTCAACAGCCATACATGAAAAAATAGCACCAATACTCTCTGTTTCAAATAAGAGTTTTTTAAATAAATGGTGTAATTGGTTGTTTTACAGTCAAAGTGACTCCATTAATGTTGCTATTAATAAGAAGAATGGTAGTGGTAAAAATCAATATATCCATCTTTATGAAAAATATGAAGTTGAAAATCCTACATATTTATGGACAGAACGAAATGATAAATGGACTTTAATTAAACCAGATATTGCCTATATTAATTTAGATGAAATAACTCAAAAAGAGTTGAAAGCCGTTTTCAAGCAAATAGCCAATAATACAAAAGGTTTGATTCTCGATTTAAGGAAAAATACCAAAAACATCAGAGAAAGTGATCTGTCAGATTTTTTATATCCAAAAAATAAAGAATTTATAAAAGTGCTTTTCCCAATGGAGAATTACCCGTCTTATGGAGAATATGATGGAGAAGCACCATTGAAACTAATTTCAAATCCCTTTCATTCCGGAAAAAATAATCCTGATTATTATAAAGGTAAAGTTATTCTTCTTGTTAATAGGAGAACGCAAAGCAAAGGTGAGTATATTGGGATGGCAATTCAACAATCCCCAAATTGTGTTACAATAGGAGAACAAACAGCTGGTTCAGTTATGAATATTGTAAGTTATAGGATGCCAGATAAGACGGAAGTTTATTTTACCGGATTAGGAGGATTTTATCCTAATGGTGATGAGGTTCAAAGAAAAGGGTTAAAAATTGACTATAATATAAAAGAGTCTACTAAAAATTACGACCCCGAATTGTATATCAAAGAGGCAATCAAGATTATTGAAAACTAATAATATTACATCTTCAAATAAAAATCTTTGGTCAAATTGATGTAGTCATCAGTGTATTCGTGACGATTAATTTCAATTACCAATTCATCAGCTTCTAGAACAGCAAGTTCGTAGCGTTTAAAAGCCAATAAACTTCTGACTATTGGAGTGGAATGCGACCCTTTTACACGAGTAACTTTTATAGGAAAAAGTTCCACTTCGGAACATAAATCGATAAATCGTTCTTCTTCTTTGTATGGAATAATGACTGCAAAAATGCCATTTTCAGATAATAATAAATCAGCGGCTTCCACCAAATCTTCAAAAGGCAGCGCATCCTCAAAACGCGCTAAATCTCTGGATTCACTATTGGTTTTGTAATTTTCGGAATAAAACGGCGGATTGGAAATAATGATATCATACTCTTGTTCGGGTTCTTCAACGAATTCGTCTAATCCAGCATGGAAACAAAATAATCTGTCAGACCAAGGTGAGTTTTCAAAATTTTCAACACATTCTTCGAAGGCATCTTCATCAATTTCTATAGCATCAATTTGTTCAGCCTTTGACCGTTGAGCAATCATCAAGGATAAAATTCCAGTTCCTGCTCCAATATCTAAAACAGAAAAAGGTTGATTTTCAATAGGACACCAAGCGCCAAGTAGAACGCTATCAGTACCAATCTTCATTGCAGATTTGGCTTGTTGAACTGAGAATTGCTTGAATTGGAACATGGAATTTTAAGATTATAAATTAAATAGTATTCTTTTTAGACTTTTATGATACTGAGCACTAAAAACTGTCCCGAAGCTTCGGGACTGAATACTTTTTAAAGGTACATTTCCACCAAACCTTCTGGTAAATCCATGATGACTTTTTTATTCTCTCTATCAATTTTTACCAAAAACTGATCAATCATTGGGACTAAAATTTCGACATTGCCATTTAAAACTTCAAAAAGGGGTTGTGCAGAAGTGTCATTAATAGAAACAATTTTTCCAAAAACACCTAATCGTTTGTCCTCTATTTCAAATCCAATAACTTCGTGAAAATAAAATTTGTTGCCCGAAAGCTTTGGTAACATTGAGAGTGGAAGATAAATAGAACAACCAAGTAATTTGTCAGCTTCTTCTTCGTTGTCAACATCTTCAAATTGCACTCGAAGAAAATCGCTTTTATGAAGCGAACTGCTTTGAATAAAAAATGGAACCAGATTATTGTTGAATTCAACAAAAACTGATTCCATATTCTCATATAATTCGGGTTGGTCTGTATCTAAGTAGATAAGTACTTCCCCTTTAAAACTAAATTTTTTAGCGATTTTGCCAAGATAGAAACATTCTTCTTTACGCATTATCGCAATAAATTAAGCTTCTGTTTCTTTGTTAGTTTCTTCGGTGGCAGGAGTTTCTTCTGTTGCTACTTCAGCAACAGTTTCTTCAACCGCAACTTCTGGAGTTTCTTCAACCGCAACTTCCTCTTCTACTTTTGCAGCTTCAACAGCAGCAGCAATTCGTTTCTCATTAGCTTCTTTTTCAGCTTTCAATGCTTTTGCTTTAGCAGCTTCTTGGGCTTTTGTTAAACCTTCTTTTTTGCTGTCAACTTTTCCAGCTTTCTCTTCCAACCATTTTGCTAATTTAGCATCAGCTTGTTCTTGTGTTAAAGCACCTTTACGAACGCCACCATCAAGGTGATGTTTCAACAAAGCTCCTTTGTAAGATAAAATTGCTTTAGCGGTATCTGTTGGTTGAGCTCCATTGTGTAACCATTGAACCGCTTGGTCTAGGTTTAATTCAATAGTAGCAGGGTTTGTGTTTGGATTGTAAGTTCCTAATTTTTCAAGGTATCTACCATCTCTTTTTGATCTAGCATCTGCAGCTACGATCCAATAAAAAGGTTTTTGCTTTTTACCGTGTCTTTGTAATCTAATTTTTACTGACATAATCTTTTGATTAATTTGAGGTACTCGACCTCGGTTATTTAAGGGCGCAAAGATAGTTTTTTTTGTTAAACAAACTAATTAAATTTTAAAAATCTAAATGTATTTTATTGTTTTAATACTTGTCTTTTAATTTTTTAATAATTCTTTAGTATTTATACATTAAAAAGTTATTTTTGTACTAAATATAATATCAAATGAAAAGATTTTTGCCCTTAATTTTAATTTCTATTGTTTTCGCATCATGCCAAGAAGATGTAAGATTTAATACACCAGGTTTTCAAGGACTTAAAGATGATGTCTTTTGGAGATCAAATGATACAAGAGCTTATATTTCGTCAACGGGACAACTAACAATTGAAGCTTTAACGCCTTTTGAAGAAATTACGCTCAGTACTTCAAGCGCTAATGTGGGAACTTTTATACTAGGTACAACTAATGTCAATAATTCGGCTACATACTCTTCGAGTTTTAACGATGTTCTTCTAGAATATGATACAGTTGCTGTTCCTGGTCCGGTTTCTGGTGTAAGTTTAAATAATAGCGGAACTGGATATTCAAGTGGCACTGCAGTTGCAACTACCGGTGGTTCTGGAAGTGGTTTGACGGTAAACGTAGTAGCAAATGCCTCAGGTGTTGTTACAAGTGTTTCAATTTCCTCGAGAGGAAACGCCTACCTAGCTGGAGATATTGTTACGGTTGCTGCCGGAAATTTAAACTGCAGAATCAGAATCTTAAACACTTTAAGCAGTAACGGAGAAATTCAAATTACTGAGTACGATAATGTAAATATGACTGTAACTGGAAAGTTTAAATTTAATGCAGCTAATACAAACAATAGCCCGTTTGGTGGTTCTGTTGTGAATTTTCAATTTGGAGAATTTTATAAAATTCCTATTTTTCCATCAATGTAGATTGATAATAAATGGTAATAAGTCAACCGTCTTCGGATGGTTTTTTTGTTAATTTAATAATAAAGTCCAAATTAATAGCAGTTTACATTTTAATTGAACTACCTTTGTATTTGAATTTTAAAAATTAAATATGAATATTTTTGTTGGAAGTCTCCCGTTTAGTATCGACGAAGCAGACTTAAGAGAATCTTTCGGGGTTTATGGAACGGTTAATTCCGTTAAAGTTATTACAGATAAATTTACTGGAAGAAGTAAAGGATTTGGTTTTGTGGAAATGGAAAATGACGCAGAAGCTGAAAAAGCAATTCAAGAGTTAAACGGTGCAACTGTTGAAGGACGTACTATTGTAGTAAACAAATCGGAACCAAAACCAGAAGGTGAAAGAAGAACCTTCAATAACAACCGTTCAGGCGGTGGTGGTTATAACGGTGGCGGAAATTCTAGAGGTGGCGGAAGCTACAATGATAGAAATAGTGGTGGTGGAGATAGAGGAAGATACTAGTCTTTTTTTAAACTAAATTATACCAAGAACCATTCGAGAAATCGGGTGGTTTTTTAGTTTTTTGTTGATAACTAAAATTGATTTTTAAATCGGTTACATGTACTTTTGAAAAACCTCCTTTTGCCAAGAAATTGCCAGACTTTATTGGAATTTGGATCTTAATTTTGGAATTTTCTACCTATGTACTTAATATTTGATACCGAAACCACTGGTTTGCCTAAACGCTGGACAGCGCCAATTTCTGATACCGATAACTGGCCTAGATGTGTTCAAATTGCGTGGCAACTCCATGATTCTTGGGGAAACCTTATCGAACATCAAGATTATTTGATAAACCCGGACGGATTTAATATTCCATATGACGCCGAGAGAATTCATGGAATTTCTACTGAATTGGCACAACAGAATGGGATACCGTTACAAGAAGTTTTAGAAAAATTTAATCTCGCTTTAGCTAAAGCCAAATTCATCGTTGGACAAAACGTTGGGTTTGATATTAACATTATGGGATGTGAATTCTACCGTACAGGAATTCAATCGCCCATGTCACAAATGCCAGTTTTGGACACTTGTACCGAAGTAACGGCTTCGCTATTAAAACTTTCTGGTGGTCGTGGTGGAAAGTATAAATTACCTACACTAACTGAGCTACACAGTTATCTTTTTAATATTCCATTTGATGAAGCGCACAATGCCACTGCCGATGTAGAGGCTACAACACGTTGTTTCTTAGAACTAATACGAAGAGAAATTTTCACAAAAGAAGAACTTGACGTTTCCGAGGATTATTTCAAAGATTTTAAACAGTATAATCCCGATGAAGTTCAGCTTATTGGACTAAAACACATTAATCTCAAGCAAGCTTCTGATGACATTAGAAGGCAATTTCAAAATAAGAAAGAAGATGGCGAAATAATAAATGTTGATAAAGTAGTTCATCATAACGTTTCCGAAGTTGATTTTGTGCATTTACACAACCATACACAGTTTTCGGTTTTACAATCCACCATTAGTGTTAAAGATTTGGTGGTAGCTGCAATTCAAAATAAAATGCCCGCAGTTGCCATGACTGATCATGCTAATTTAATGGGCGCTTTTCATTTTGTGCGAGATATTTTATATCACAATAAATCTGCTGAAGTCAAAAATAAACAAGCTTTAGAAAATGGAGAATTACCCGCAGAAACAATTGTTAAACCAATAGTTGGATGCGAGTTTTATGTTTGTGATGACTTAAGCGATAGAACAAGAAAAGACAATGGTTACCAAGTTGTTTTTTTAGCCAAAACAAAAAAAGGCTATCATAATTTAGCTAAACTTTCTTCCATAGCATACACCGAAGGATTTTATTACGTTCCAAGAATTGATAGAAAAGTGATACAGCAGTACAAAGAAGATATCATTATTTTATCGGGGAATTTATATGGTGAAATACCAAGTAAAATTTTAAATGTTGGCGAAAATCAAGCGGAAGAGGCACTGCTTTGGTGGAAGCAAGAATTTGGCGATGATTTTTATATCGAGTTGATGCGCCACAATCAAGAGGATGAAAATCGTGTAAACGCAACATTGATTGCTTTAGCTAAAAAACATCAAGTAAAAACGGTTGCCACAAATAACGTTTTTTATATCAATAAAGAAGACGCCAATGCGCATGATATTTTATTGTGTGTTCGCGATGGCGAAAAGCAATCCACACCTATAGGTCGAGGAAGAGGATATCGTTATGGTTTTGCCAATCAAGAATATTATTTCAAATCAGGCGATGAAATGAAAAAACTATTCTATGATTTGCCCGAAGCCATTGCTACTACAGAAGAAATCGTCAATAAAATTGAAATTTTCGACTTGTCTCGTGATGTATTATTGCCTAAGTTCGATATTCCTGATGCGTTTGTAGTAGCAGAAGATGATACTGATGGTGGCAAGCGTGGCGAAAACAAATACTTAGCGCATCTCACTTTTGAAGGTGCAAAAAAACGTTATGGAGAAATTACACCCGAAATTCAGGAGCGAATAGAATTTGAGTTAAAAACGATTGAAAACACGGGTTATCCTGGCTATTTTTTAATTGTTCAAGATTTTATTGCAGCAGCGAGAAATATGGATGTTTCTGTTGGACCAGGTCGTGGTTCCGCAGCAGGTTCAGTTGTAGCTTATTGCCTTGGAATTACAAATATTGACCCATTATTATATGATTTACTTTTTGAGCGCTTTTTGAATCCTGATCGTGTTTCTATGCCTGATATCGATATCGATTTTGATGATGAAGGCAGAAGTCGTGTTATGGATTATGTCATCAATAAATATGGCTCCAAACAGGTGGCTCAAATTATTACTTATGGAACTATGGCGGCTAAATCATCCATTCGCGATACCGCTCGAGTTTTAGATTTACCGCTATTTGAAGCCGATAAAATTGCCAAATTAATACCTACTACACTCAATTTAGCCAAGATTTTTTCTCTTGATAATGACAAGTTAAAAGCTGCGCTGCGTGCAGAAGATTACGACAGAGTAAAAGAACTAATTGTTCTTGCCAATGCCGATGACCTCGGTGCAGAAACTATTCAACAAGCCAAAATATTAGAAGGAAATCTCAGAAACACAGGAATTCATGCTTGTGGAGTTATAATAACTCCTGATGATATTACTAATTTTGTTCCTGTCGCTACTGCAAAAGACTCGGATTTATATGTTACCCAATTTGATAACTCAGTAGTAGAAAGTGCTGGATTGTTGAAGATGGACTTTTTGGGTTTGAAAACGCTAACGCTTATCAAAGACACAGTAAAACTCGTTAAATATAGAACAGGAGTGGAACTCGATCCTGATACTTTTCCTATAGACGATGTCAAAACTTATGAGTTGTTTCAAAGAGGCGAAACAGTTGGGATTTTCCAGTATGAGTCACCAGGAATGCAAAAATATTTAAAAGATTTAAAGCCTACTGTATTTGGAGATTTAATCGCCATGAACGCGCTCTATCGTCCTGGTCCATTAGAATATATTCCTTCTTTTGTGCGAAGAAAAAACGGAGAAGAACCCATCACTTATGACCTAGAAGCCAATGAAGAATACTTAAAAGAAACCTATGGTATCACAGTATATCAGGAGCAAGTGATGTTATTGTCTCAAAAATTGGCTAGTTTTTCCAAAGGCGATGCCGATGTGCTGCGAAAAGCCATGGGGAAAAAGCAAAAAGATGTGCTAGATAAGATGAAATCTAAGTTCATTGAACAAGCTGTTTCAAATGGGCATCCAGCCGATAAATTAGAAAAAATATGGAAAGACTGGGAAGCATTTGCCCAATATGCGTTCAATAAATCACATTCTACTTGTTATGCTTGGATAGCGTATCAAACTGCTTATTTAAAAGCGCATTATCCTGCAGAATATATGGCAGCTGTACTTTCAAATAATATGAACGATATCAAGCAAGTTTCGTTCTTTATGGAAGAATGCAAACGTATGGGATTGCAAGTGCTTGGTCCAGACGTAAACGAAAGTTTCTATAAGTTTACGGTAAACGAAAACTATGCGATACGCTTTGGAATAGGCGCCGTAAAAGGCGTTGGAGCGAATGCTGTAGACACCATAGTTCAAAACAGAAAAGATGCGCCTTATAAATCGATATTTGATTTAGCTAAGAAAATAGACCTTCGGGCAGCAAATAAAAAAGCGTTTGAAAGTTTAGCTTTGGCTGGAGGTTTTGATTGTTTTCAAAACACACATCGTGCACAATATTTTCATATTGAAGGCGAAGGCATCACTTTTCTTGAAAAAGCAATCCGTTATGGGTCAAAATATCAAGATAATGAAAATTCGTCTCAAGTAAGTTTATTTGGCGAAAGTAGCGATGTTCAAATTGCTGAGCCAATTGTGCCACCTTGTGAGGAATGGAACACTATGGAAAAATTGGCCAAAGAGAAAGAAGTTGTGGGAATTTATATCTCGGGACATCCTTTGGACGATTACCGTTTTGAAATGAAATATTTCTGCAATAGTAAACTTGAAAATCTAAAAAATCTTGGTAGTCATATCGGGAAAACGTTGAGTGTAGCAGGAATTGTAACCAATGTTCAATATAAAACCGCAAAAAATGGCAAAGATTGGGCATCGTTTACATTAGAAGGTTATGACGAAAGTTTTGATTTTAGAATTTTTAATGAAGAGTATTTAAAATTCCGTCATTTTTTAGTCAATAACCAGTTTATCTACTTTAAAATAAATATAAAAGACGGTTGGGTAAACAGAGAAACTGGCAAAAAATCTGACCCACAAATCAATTTTATTGAGGCAAAATTACTAGCCGATGTATTACCCACTTTTGCCAAAAAACTCGCTATTCAATTAAATATTCAGGATTTAAAACAAAATTTAATTCAGCAATTAAATGCAGTTTTTAAAGCTAATGAAGGCGATAAACAAGTAGATTTTGAAGTGATTGAAACTGAAGTTGTAAAACAAACAATTGACACAAGTGTTGTTAAAACGCAACCCATATTGAATGCAATTGATGAAGACACAGATGAGCGTATTGAAATAGAAATGGAAGAACTTGATAATGAAAGTGAGCCAAGCGACGAAACACCTATTACTGCTGAAAAAACCTATTTAGATGAAGTAAAAAAAGTAACTACACTCGAAATGAAAAGCCGAAAACTGAAAGTAAGAATTTCTAAAGATTTACTTGAAGAGTTGGAGAAAATGCAGATAAATTTTAGGTTGAATTAAAGTGTTTGTTTAAGAAATATTGTGATAATGAAATTACAAAAAATCAAACCTTGTGGAAGTTGAAATAACTCGTAATCTAATTAATAGTATGTTCGTAAATAAATTTTATACTTAGATGTAGTAGGTTTTTTCAGTACGTAAATAGTGGAACTATTTTTATTAATAATTAAAACAACTTTAACACACCATCGTAATTATCCTCGAGGCTATTTTTTCTGAATGACAGACTTTTTTTATTATCAAGTAGCAATTTATTTTCATCTACCAAATATGCTTTTAATAAACTGATTGCACATTTAAGTTGCTCATCAGTAGCATATTTAGTGAAGGGTTTGTTTATTTTTAAATCCCATTTGTCTTGAACTGTTATATCATAAGCAACTCTTAAAAAACAATGGTTTCTTAGATTTAACATCGTAAAATAGATTTTTTCAAGCCTATTGGAAAGAAATTTTATTTCGTTTACTATTTCTTTTTTATTCTTATTCATACTATTGCCGTAAAAAACACCATAAATATATGTGAAAAATAGCACTATCAATTCTATAAATCTACTGATAATTTAAACCGATTTATAATTAACATTGTCTTAAGGAAATAATTACTAATTTTGGTTTTAGTTATTTAAAACAATTCTAAAAAAAATAAATATGGCTTTAGCAATTACCGATGCTACTTTTGAAGAAGTAGTATTAAAATCAGATAAACCAGTAGTAGTAGATTTTTGGGCAGCTTGGTGTGGACCATGCAGAATGGTTGGACCAGTTATAGATGAAGTAGCAACAGAATATGACGGGAAAGCCGTTGTAGGAAAAGTAGATGTGGATGCAAACCAAGAATTTGCCGCAAAATATGGTGTTCGCAATATTCCAACAGTTTTGGTTTTCAAAAATGGAGAAGTAGTTGGTCGTCAAGTAGGTGTTTCACCAAAAAAGACTTACACTGATGCTATCGACGCTCTCTTGTAAAAAATAATTCGTCATTTTAAGGTGACTTGTACATAAGGTTCAATCGGGTTTTTAAAACTAGATTGAACTTTTTTTTGCTTTTTACCAGTCACAATACACTTATTACTATCTTTGAAATATGAAGTTAGAAGAACAAAAAGAAGTAATATCAGGGTTTAAGCACTTGGAATTACTCGCCAATCAAGTGGTGGAAGGTTTTATTTCAGGAATGCATAAAAGCCCTTTTCATGGTTTTTCGGCAGAGTTTGCAGAACATAAAGTTTATAATTCTGGTGAAAGTACGAAGCATATCGATTGGAAACTATTTGCCAAAACCGATAGATTGTATACAAAGAAATATGAGGAAGAAACCAATCTTCGATGTCATTTAATCATAGATAATTCGTCGTCAATGCATTATCCAAAATTGAAAAAAGAGGAGCTTTTTTTTCATAATAAAATTGGGTTTTCCGTTTTGGCATCAGCAGTTTTAATGAATTTACTCAAAAAACAGCGAGATGCAGTAGGTTTAAGCGTGTATTCAGACACCTATGAATATTATGCTCCTGAAAAAGGTAGTGATCGACACCATCGAATGATTTTGAACAAATTGGAAGATTTATTAGAAAATCCGAAGCAAACAAAAAGTACTGATACAGTTACCTTTTTACATCTGATAGCCGAAAAAATTCATCGTCGTTCGATGATTGTTTTGTTTACCGATATGTTTCATCCCGAAACTTCGGGAGCAAATACAGAAGCGCTTTTTAATGCACTACAACATTTAAAGCACAACAAACATAAAGTGGTTGTTTTTCACGTTTTTGATAAGAAAACAGAAATAGATTTTAAGTTTGATAATGCACCTCGCAAGTTTATTGACTTAGAAACGGGAGAGGAAATAAACATTTTTGCCGATACAATAAAAGAAGCTTACGAAGGGAAAGTTAATGATTACTTTAAATTACTTGCTATGACTTGCGCTCAAAATGGTATAAAGTATGTGCCAGTTGCTGTGGAAGATAATTTCGAAAAGATTTTGACAACCTACTTAGTTGAAAAGCAAATGTTTGGTTAGAAAAAAAATATTAATTTATTTTTTATAAAAAAAAGTTGCAGAAACAAAAAACGATTGTATATTTGCAACCGCAATAAAGCGAGGTTTGGTAGTTCAGTTGGTTAGAATACATGCCTGTCACGCATGGGGTCGCGGGTTCGAGTCCCGTCCAGACCGCTAGGAATAGCGAATTTAGGAAAAGGTTTTCAGAGATGAAAACCTTTTTTGTCCAAAAAGCATTTAAGATTAGTTGTGTTGTTTTGCTACGAATTTGTAACTCGTAGCTCGGTTTAGTAGTTAGACCAATGAAAAGCTTTCCCTTAACTGGGATGGCTTTTTTGATTTTATAGCGTTTCATTTCTAATAATGTATTGAAAATTTGTACATTGCGTTGCATTTAATGCAATGTGAAATTGTACATCTGTCAACCAACCAAACCAATTTTGAAATGAAAAAACAACTACTATTTTTAATTCTCGCGATTTTTGGAACTTTTCAATCCATTTATGCACAACCCACGTGTGGTTCGCTATTTACTGATCCTGCTGGTCCAAATGGCAATTATGCTAACAACACTGATGTTACTACAACAATTTGTCCAGCAAACGTCGGTGAGGTAGTTACCATAAACTTTTCCTCATTTGCCTTAGAAACTAACTTTGACTTTCTGAAAGTATATAACGGACCCAGCACAACTTCACCTTTATTAGCCAACTTAACTGGATTATCAATTCCACCATCGATTACATCAACAGATCCATCAGGTTGTTTGACCTTTGTCTTTACTTCCGATTCTTCTGTAAATTATGCGGGTTGGATTGCCAATATAATTTGTACTCAGCCAGTAAGTCCAAATTGTGTAGCGCCAACTTCGCCAATTGTTTCTAATGTTACTGCTGCTTCTGCCACGATAGGATGGACAGCTGGATCTAATGAAACAAGCTGGAATTTAAATATTGGTACTGCTGGTTCATCAACTACATCAATCGCGATGTCGCAAAATCCATTTGTGCTTGTTGGATTGGATTGCAATACAGTTTATAATTTTTCAATTACTGCTGTCTGTGGTAATTTTGTCTCTTTACCATCCAATCAAGTTTCGTTTGCTACTTTACTGTGTTCATCGCAACCAGGACAGCCAGTTGATTTATTCCAATGTTCGTTACTAGGCCAGGCTTGTTTTGATTTAACTGAAAATAATCTAACTATTTTAGGAGATTTAAATCCATCTGATTATGTGATCACCTATCATGAAACTTTAACTGATGCTAATACAGGTTCAAATTCGCTCGTTTCACCTTATTGTAGTTTAAGTGAAGTACAAACTATTTATACACGCTTAACAAAAGTTGTTGACAATTCGTTCCAAATTTTGACATTTACCATAAATGTGCAGTCCTTTTCTAGTGATATAATTGCACTTTCGAATATGGAGGAATGTGATGTGGATAACAACGGTTTAATCACGTTTAATTTCACAACAAATGCTGCTCAAATAAACACAACTAATACTTTAATGTATTATGCTAGTTTAACAAATGCTCAAAATGAAGTCAATCCTGTTGCTGTGCCAAGTAGCTTTGTTCAGAGTGTTCAACCCAATCCAATTGTGTTTTTCATTAGAGAAAATGTTCCAAATGGTTGTGATATCATTTATAGTTTTCAAGTGAGAGCTTATGCTAATTGTAATATTGCCTCGACTTGTTCGGGTGCTAATTCTTTGTGTAACTCGCTTGGTGTTCCATTCCAAAATACTGTAAATGCGGGATCAACTGGTCAAGCGGGTTGTTTAGGTTCAACGCCAAATCAAACTTGGTTTTATTTGCCAGTTTCAAGTGCAGGAACAATCAATTTGAAAATTGAACAGACTGTCGCAGCGACAGGTCAATTTTCAGATGTAGATTATATAGTATATGGTCCGTTTACATCGCTTTCTACTGCTTGTAGTCAAATTTCGCCAAACAATATTGCTAGTTGTAGTTTTTCTGCTGCTTCGATCGAGTTTCCTGTTATTCCCAATGCGCAACCTGGACAGTATTATTTAATGATGGTGACCAATTTTAGTAATCTATCGGGGTTAATCACTATTACGGCACTTGGAACCTCAACGGGTGCCATTGATTGTTCTGGTTTACGATTAAATGCCTTTTTAGATACTAATAATAATTCGATAAAAGATACTGGAGAACAAAACTTCACCTTGGGTCAATTTGAATATGAGTTAAATGATGATGCTGTAGTTCACAATGTGATTTCGTCAACAGGAGTTTATACTATTTATGACACCAATGCGGCCAATTCTTATGATTTGAGTTATTCTATAGACCCAAATTATTTATCTTATTATGGAATTTCTACTTCTTCATATGATAATGTAAATGTTGTTATTGGTTCGGGTGTGCAAACTTATAACTTCCCCATAACAGTTGCGCAACCTTATACTGATTTAGCTATAAACATTGTGCCCGATAATGCGCCACGACCTGGTTTTAGTTATCAAAATAAAATTGTTTACACTAATAATGGTAATCAAATTATTGGTGCAGGAACAGTGACTTTTGAAAATGATTCCGATGTAACCATTATTGCCAATTCGCAAGCAGGAGTGGTTCCAACTGCTACTGGATTTACTTATAATTTTACGAATTTATTACCTTTTGAAACAAGAATTATTACTGTTACGATGCAAGTGCCCAATATTCCAACAGTCGCACTAGGAGATTTATTGACTAACACGGCCAGTATTGTTCCTGTTAACGGTGACCTAATTGTACAGAATAACAGTAGCAGTTGTTCGCAAATCATTATTGGTTCTTATGATCCAAACGATAAGATGGAATCGCGTGGAGAAAGGGTTTTATTCTCTTCATTTGGCATTGATGATTATTTATATTACACTATTCGTTTTGAAAATACTGGAACAGCAAGTGCTATCAACGTTAGAATTAATGATGTGTTAGACAACCAAATTGATGAAAGTTCCTTGCGAATGATTAGTTCAAGTCATAGTTATGTTTTAGAAAGAGTAGATAACAATTTGACATGGCGATTTGATAATATATTTTTGCCGGTTTCTATTGCTGATACTGAAATAGGGAAAGGATATGTTACTTTTCAGGTGAAACTTAAACCTGGTTTTGCTCTTGGCGACATTATTCCTAATACTGCTTTGATTTATTTTGATTTTAATCCGGCGATTATTACTAATACCTTCCGTACTGAATTTGTACAGCAATTAGGCATCAATGACTTTGAAAATGGCGATTTTATTTTTTATCCTAATCCGGTTAGTGATGTAGTAACTATTTCAGTAAAAGATAGTAGTTTGATTTCTACTATTGCAGTGTATGATGTTCTTGGTAAGCAAATTTTGGTAAAAAAACCATCTGATGCTTTGTCTACGCAAACACTAGATTTATCAGCTATTGCGAAAGGGATTTATTTACTTGAAGTGACTTCGAATGCTGCTGTTAAAGTGGTAAAAAAGTTGATTGTAGAATAAAGTTATCTATTATTTGAATAAGCCTTCTCTAGGGAAGGCTTTTCTTTTTATGTCAAACGATAGTCTCGTAGCTATAATTTCTTATTTTTGAAAATAAAATGAATTCTTTGATGAAAAAGGTTTTTCATGTTGTTGTCTTATCGTTATCATTGCTTGTATCAAGTGAAGGTTTTGGACAAGAAAGCGTTTCAAAAGATGTAGATTTTCCGTTAAAAGAAAGCTTGTATAAAAAGTATAAGAAACAAATACAAGCCTATGATAAAAAAGAGTTTGAAGCGTTGTTTTTTGAATTTTTCCAAAAGCAAAATGATAAATGTTTGCTATTGAATAAAGAAGAATATTATACTTATACTATAAAGATTGCTGCTTATTCTGAGCGATTGGGACTGTTATATAAAGATCAAAAGGAAGAGTCGCAACGTACTAAACAGGAATGGTTTGACAAGAAGTATTCGGATTATTTAGTATTTAAAAAGCAATAATTTTGAAAAAACTTTTACCTCTTATTGCCTTTCTGTTATTGCAATCTTGTCAATACTTTGAGAAGAATGTTCCCAATGAAAAGGATTTGCTCGAGAAACAAATGAAGGAAATTGATTGGAAAGAAGTAGACGAATATCCATCGGTTACTGATTGTGAAAAGCTGACTGATAAGGAATTGCAAAAACAATGTTTTTTTGATTTTTTGACGGCTACTATTCAAGAAAAATTGGCTGTGGATACTCTTTCGAGTTTGTTTCCCAAACTAGATACTATAGAGGTAAAGGTTACTGTTTTTCCTAATTCAATGCTTGAGTTTGAGCCACAATTTCCGCAAGATTCTGTTGCTTATGATACTATTAAAATAGATAGTATTCTTAAAGCGCGCTTGGTAGATTTTCCACAAATTAATCCGGCTATTAAAAGGGGAATTCCTGTAAAAACACAGTTTGTATTGCCTGTTATTATTAAGCAGGAGTAGTTGGCATCCCTTGCTATTGCTACAACTGTTGACGTCATATGAGTTACTGTTGATGTCATTTGAGTAACTGTGGACGTCATTTGAATAACTGGAAGTGTCAAATGATTTACTGTGGGTGTCAAATGAGTTTTTTAGATTGTCAAATGAGTTTTTGTTGGTGTCAAATGATTTTCTGAGGGTGTCATTTTTACTACTGTAGGTGTCATTTTGTTTTACGTTGGTGGCAGATGAGTTACTGTGTTTAGCAGATGGGTTTTTGGGTGTTACTATTGTTTTGATAGCTATGTTGTATAAAAAAATCCCGCTGGTGGCGGGATTTTATATTAGGTATTTGTGGTAGCTTTTTTGGTGTTGTTTAATGCCTTGGCTACCTTGTTGAAGCTGAATTGGTCGGCTAAAGGTTTTTTATCTTTATAGAATTTAGAGGCTATTTGGGCTATTGCTATTATTTGATCGTAGATGGCGTTGAATTCTGCAATGGCTTCTTCGGTGATTTCTTTTCTTGTTCCTTTTGCTATTTCTTGTTCTACGTTTGCGTCTTTGAGTTTGTCTGCGTAGGTTGTTATTTCGTCGAGTGATGCTTGTGCTGTTCCTTTGTCGACTATTTTGCTGGCTAGTTGTGGGGTTAGGTTGGTTTTGAATTGGTAGAGTAGATCGATGAGTGCTTCTTGGTCACCGCGACGTGCTTTTGCGTAGTAGGTAGTATAGCCTAGTGTGTTTAGGATTTCGGATTTTTGCTCGGGTGTGTCTTTAAAGTCTTGCTCTATTTGGACTTTTACTTCGGCTAGTAGTGTGTTTGCGGGTTTTACAATGGCGAATACTGCTTGTGATTTTTCGCGGAGTTGTTTTGCGTTGTCCACGCCGAGGTGGGTTTGGATGGCGTTTTCGATTTGTGTTTCGATTGATTGAAAGAATGGCAGAGTCCACGTGGAGCGTTTTGTGCCGAGGAAGGCTTGGTTTGCGATAGCGCTGTTGATAATGGTGTCGGAAGTGATTAGGAATTCGACGTCTTTAATTGGGTATTTTCTTTGTAGTGTCATGATGTTTGTGTTTTTTAAATGTTATTAAATGATTTATTATATTAAAATTTGTGTACTCGTTACTATTTAAAAATTTGAGAATTTGTTTAATTTTTTGTGTTTATTATAGGTTAGTTTGTTTAGTGGTCACAGGTTATGAATGGGCTTTATCTGTAGACCGCTTTTTTAACTTCTTTTTACCATTTTTGCCGAGAGGAACATGTCTGTAGTTTTCGATAAATTTTTTAGTGAAAAACACTTTTTTTTCTTTAAAATCAAGCGTTTCTTCATATAGGAAAACAGTATCATTTTTTTCTACATCAACTATTTGAGGAATGATATCGTTAATTAATTTATAATCATTTTCAGTAGCGATTTGAGAAAAGACAGTATTAGAAAATAGTGTAAACACAATTAAAGTTATTATTGATTTCATAGCGTTTATAAAGAAGTTTTACAAAAAGAAATTGCCATTTGAAAATAGTAGCATTAAAGATTAATTAATTGAAAGGACAATGTTACAACATTGTGTATTGTCAAAAAAGGGGGATTCCCGCAATTCGTGTTGCGGGAATCCCCCTTTTTTTAGTTTTTAAAAAGGTAGTTACGGTTTTTTTACCGCAGAGGTCACGAAGAAGGCGCTAAGGACGCGAAGGGTTTTGAGGTGTTTTTTTTTACCACGAAGGTCACGAAGAAGGCGCGATGGACGCGAAGGGTTTTGAGATGTTTTTTTAACCACGAAGGTCACGAAGAAGGCGCTAAGGACGCGAGGGGGTTTTGAGATGTTTTTTTTACCACGAAGGTCACGAAGAAGGCGCTAAGGACGCGGAGGATTTTGAGGTGTTTTTTTTTATCACAAATGTCACGAAGAAGGCGCTAAGGACGCGGAGGATTTTGAGATGTTTTTTTTACCACGAAGGTCACGAAGAAGGCGCTAAGGACGCGAAGGGTTTTGAGATATTTTTTTAACCACGAAGGTCACGAAGAAGGCGCTAAGGACGCGGAGGATTTTGAGGTGTTTTTTTTTACCACAAAGGTCACGAAGAAGGCGCTAAGGACGCGAAGGGTTTTGAGATATTTTTTTTACCGCAAAGGTCACGAAGAAGGCGCTAAGGACGCGGAGGATTTTGAGATGTTTTTTTTTACCACGAAGGTCACGAAGAAGGCGCTAAGGACGCGGAGGATTTTGAGATGTTTTTTTTACCACGAAGGTCACGAAGAAGGCGCGATGGACGCGAAGGGTTTTGAGATGTTTTTTTTTACCGCAAAGGTCACGAAGAAGGCGCGATGGACGCGAAGGGTTTTGAGATATTTTTTTTACTGCAAAGGTCACGAAGAAGGCGCTAAGGACGCGGAGGATTTTGAGATGTTTTTTTTTACCACAAAGGTCACGAAGAAGGCGCTAAGGACGCGAAGGGTTTTGAGATATTTTTTTTACCGCAAAGGTCACGAAGAAGGCGCTAAGGACGCGGAGGATTTTGAGGTGTTTTTTTTTACCACGAAGGTCACGAAGAAGGCGCTAAGGACGCGGAGGATTTTGAGATGTTTTTTTTTACCGCAGAGGTCACGAAGAAGGCGCTAAGGACGCGAAGGGTTTTGAGATATTTTTTTAACCACGAAGGTCACGAAGAAGGCGCTAAGGACGCGAAGGGTTTTGAGGTGTTTTTTTTTACCACAAAGGTCACGAAGAAGGCGCGATGGACGCGAAGGGTTTTGAGATGTTTTTTTTTACCACAAAGGTCACGAAGAAGGCGCTAAGGACGCGAAGGGTTTTGATAAGGGCTGCTTGGATTACTGCAAATTTATTAGCGTGTAAACCTTCTGCCTTTCCAGGAAAAACTACCGAATAACGAGTAAATACCCACCAAACTGCTGTAGAAAGGATAGATCATACTTGAAGCTAGAGGCAAAATCCATTTTCCTTTAAGCAAATAGGTATTGGTTTTGAAGAGTAAGGCATAATCAACACCATATTTGGCTAAAAATAGTAGGAGAAGGATTTTCCAATTGAACAAGGGAAAAGGGAAAAGGGAAAAGGCAATAGCTATTGAGAGGTTCATTAGTAATACAACAATGGCTAAAAATTTTGCATAATTGCTGTTATACCCTGAGGTTTTGCTTGCCCAACGCACGCGTTGCATAAAAAGGTGGAACAGATCGTTTTCGGGTTTTGTTTTTACGATGAAATTCGGATTTTTTAAATAATGGATTTTATCCAAATGATTTTTTGTTGCTTTTTGTAACAAAAAAACATCGTCGCCACTTGCTATTTTGTTGTTTCCGTTGAAACCGTCAAGCGCACGAAATAGTTTTTTGGTGTAAGCAAAATTGGCACCGTTGCACATAAACGGTTTTCCGATGCCAAAACTCCCAATAGTTGTGCCTTGTAAACTCAATAAATCGAGCTGTTGGAATTGATGGAACCAGTTGTTTTTGGTTTTATAAACAACGGCACCAACAATCATTTCAACCTCATTATTTTGAATATAGTTATCCAAAGTGAGCAGCCAGTTTTTATTGACGGTGCAATCGGCATCGGTGGTGATAATCCAATCGTGTTTTGCGATGGGCATTGCTCTACCGATGGCATCTTTTTTTGGGGAATTAGACAGTCGGAGATTTTCTAGAAGTGTGGTATCGAGGTATTCATGTTCTAAACGCCATTTTATGCAAACACGTTCGGAAGTATCGGTAGAAAAATCGTCAACTAGTATGACTTCGATTAATTTATAGGGATAATTCAGTTTAGAAAAAGACTGTAAAAGTTTGGGTAGATTTTTTTCTTCGTTTCGAAAAGGAACTATGATGGTGAAAGCTGTTTTGGGAGAGACATCGGTTCTTTTAAATGATTTTACTTTATCATAACCCAAAATTAATTGGATAATGAAAACACTGTAGACTACTACAATCAAGCAGAGAAAAATTGGGATTAATTCCATTTTGGTTTAAATTTTAAGACAAAATAACTTCCGATAACAACAGGCAACACCACATTCAAAAACCACATTAAGGTTGAAATGAAAACGACAATCCATTCGTTAACCTCTAATTTTCCGAAGAAAAAAACGGCTACACTTCCTTTTACTGCAAAGTCCAAAAATTGAAAACTGGGTAAAGACGATGCCAAAAAATATACCGTTGCAATGGTTGCCATCATGGTTAGATAGTGTAAATCTACATCAAAAGCGAGAAATAAAAAATAGTATTGGTGCGAAAAAACTAAGTAGCGCGCAAGAGCCAGTATATTGTTTTTGGTGTGAATTTCTTTGGGTATTTCATTTAACTTCACCAAAAGTTTTTCGATGGAATAACCTTTTATTTTCACTTTTTTTGAGAGAAAAGAAAATAGAATAAAGAAAATAGACAGGCCAACAATAGCTAAAGCCCAGTGCCAATACCCAAGAATAAAAAGTCCAATAGTTCCAAAAACGATAGTGAAGAACATTTGAATTCCGTTGCAGATGAGGTTGAGAAAGATGATTTTTTTTGTTTTCTTTTTGTCGAAATAAAGTGCTTTTCCGGCGTATTCACCCAAGCCATTAGGAGTGAAAATTCCGGCAGTTAAGGCGCCAAGCACTTGCTTTGTAGATTCGCCAACGGTAATAGGTTTTATGTAACTAACCAGATTTTGCCATTTTAGAATTTCCAGATACCGATTGGCAATACTAAAGGAAAGCAAGAATAGAATTCCTAAAATGGATTGTTTTTCTTCGACCAAAGCGATAAACTTTTCCCAATCTAATTGGTCATTGTGGGCTAATTGATCGTAGATGAAATAAAAAGCACCAAGAACAATCAAAAGTTTGATTAGAAAAACGCCGAATTGTTTAGCTTTGTGAGGAATTGAAATCATTGTTGCAAAATAACGAAAATAAAAATTGGCAAACGAACGCATCATATTAGGAATTGACCCAGGAACCACCATTATGGGTTTTGGGTTAATTAAAGTAGTCAACAAAAAAATGGAATTCATTCAGTTGAACGAATTGCAACTATCCAAATATGACAATCATTACCAACGATTAAAATTGATTTTTGAAAGAACCATTGAACTTATCGACACGCACCATCCCGATGAAATTGCGATTGAAGCACCGTTTTTTGGTAAGAATGTGCAATCGATGTTGAAACTAGGAAGAGCACAAGGCGTGGCAATGGCAGCTGGACTTTCAAGAGATATTCCCATTACTGAATATGAACCTAAGAAAATAAAAATGGCAATCACCGGAAACGGAAATGCTAGTAAAGAACAAGTGGCAAAAATGCTGCAACAACTTCTCGGTTTGAAAACATTACCTAAAAATCTCGACAGCACTGATGGTTTGGCAGCTGCCGTTTGTCATTTTTTCAACTCTGGGAAAACCGTTGGGGAAAAAAGTTATACGGGTTGGGATGCTTTTGTGAAACAGAATGAAAGTAGAGTAAAAAAATAGTTTGCAGTGCTCAGTTTTTAGTGTTCAGTTAAAAATATACTTATGAGATTTCAAGATTTATTAGCTTATAAAAAAGGATTTGATTTAGCAATGGAAGTTTTTGCAATTACAAAATATTTCCCAAAGGAAGAAACTTATTCTTTGACAGATCAAATAAGAAGAAGTTCAAGAAGCGTTACAATAACTATTGCAGAAGCATATAGAAAAAGAGAATATCCAAAATATTTTCACAGTAAACTGACTGATGCTGATGCTGAATATTCAGAAACGCAGGGTTGGCTAGAATACGCCTTTGCATGTAAATAAATTTCTGAAGAGACATTTAATTATTTAACAGAAAAATCAAACGAAGTCGGAAAGTTAATAAACTACATGATTTTAAATCCTGAAAAATTTGGTGTCAAAAAGGAGTAATGATTACAGAAATGTCTACTGAACACTAAAAACTGAACACTGAGCACTTTCTAATGAGCGGCATCTACATCCATATTCCCTTTTGCAAACAAGCTTGTCATTATTGTGACTTTCATTTTTCGACTTCATTGAAAAAGAAAGACGAAATGGTTTTGGCATTGGCAAAAGAGATTGAATTGCGAAAGGATGAATGTGCTGAAGTTATTGAGACAATTTATTTTGGTGGTGGAACGCCTTCGATATTGTCGATTTCTGATATTAGATTTTTGATTGATGAAGTGTATCGAAGTTATAAAGTAATTGAGTGTCCTGAGATTACAATTGAAGCCAATCCGGATGATTTATCAAATGAACAAATTATAGCGCTATCAAAAAGTAAAGTAAATAGATTGAGCATTGGCGTTCAGTCATTTTTTGAAGATGATTTGAAACTCATGAATCGTGCGCATAATGCTGATGAAGCCAAAAAATGTTTGGAATTTGCTACCCAGTATTTCGACAATATTTCTATTGATTTGATATATGGTATGCCGAATATGAGCAATGAAAAATGGTTGAAAAACATCGAAACCGCTTTGTCTTTCAATATTCCACACATTTCCAGTTATGCTTTGACAGTTGAACCTAAAACGGCTTTGAAGAAATTAATAGCAACCGGAAAAATCGACGAACCAAAGGACGAAGTAGCTCAAGAACATTTTCAAATTTTGGTTGACAAACTATCCGAAAATGGATTTATTCATTACGAATTATCCAATTTTGGGAAGTCAACTTATTTTTCTAAAAACAATTCCGCTTATTGGTTGGGCAAAAAATACATTGGAATTGGACCATCAGCGCATAGTTTTGATGGTGTTTCCAGAAGTTGGAATATTTCTAATAATTCAATTTATATAAAATCAATAGCTGAAAATAAATTGCCATCCGAGACGGAAATTTTATCCAAAAATGATTGCTATAACGAATATGTTATGACGGGTTTGCGAACCATTTGGGGAATTTCTTTGGATAGAATTGAAAACGAATTTGGAACTGATTTTCTAGAATATCTTTTGAAACAATCCGAAAAATTTATTGCAGATGATTTACTTTATTTTGATGAAAAGATTTTAAAAGCAACCCAAAAGGGAAAATTTCTTTGCGACGGAATAGCAAGTGACTTGTTTTTGTTAAATTTGGAAAAATAACCACTAAGAACACGAAGAAGGCACAAAGAAACACTAAGCTTTGTGAACTTAGTGAAAACCTTGTGACCTTTGTGGTTAACTTTATGATAGCAACAATAAACAACTTCCAAATCGACTTATCAAAACCAATTGATATTTCCATTCCATTAACCAATACGGATGAAAACCCAATTGCGTGGTATCTAGAAAAACCAGTAATTGAACCAGTAAAATTTGGTTCCGAAGGTTCGGAATGGATTGGAAAAGTTTCGGAAGGAAGTTCGACCAATTTTAACAATATCTTCTTCAATCCGCATGGACATGGAACGCACACCGAATGCGTTGGACATATTACACGAGGGTTTTATTCGATTAATCAATGTTTGAAACAGTTTTTCTTTACGGCTGAATTGATTTCGGTTGAGCCAAAAACTATAGGTGAAGATTTGGTAATTGCGTTGGAATGCATCTCGACTACGCTCGATGTGACAAAAAATTGTCAAGCTTTAATAATCAGAACGCTACCAAATCTTGAAGAGAAAAAACATAAAAATTATTCACATACCAATCCGCCATATCTTTCAGAAGAAGCTGCGATTTTCATTCGAGAAATCGGAATAAAACATCTTTTAATTGATTTACCGAGTGTTGATAGAGAAGAAGATGAAGGCAAATTATTGGCACACAAAGCTTTTTGGAATGTGAAAGATGTCAATAATCTTAATGACGATGCACGTTTGGATTGCACTATTACCGAAATGATTTTTGTTCCCAATGAAATTCTAGATGGAAGTTATTTGTTAAACATTCAAATTGCTTCGTTTGAAAATGATGCAAGTCCGAGTAAACCGATTTTGTATAAAATAGAATAAAAATGAACATCCAACAACTCTATGAATACTGTCTTTCTAAAAAAGGGGTAACCGAACATTTTCCGTTTGATGAAGATACTTTAGTGTTTAAAGTAGCCGGAAAAATGTTTTGTTTGGCCTCGCTAAAAGATTGGGAAAATGGCAATCCATCTGTAAATCTAAAATGTGATCCAAATTATGCGATAGAACTTCGAGAAAAATTTGAAAGCGTTACGCCAGGATATCATTCCAATAAAAAGCATTGGAACACTGTTTTTGTAAACAAAGAAGTTGATGATAAAAAAATTATTCATTTTATCAATCATTCCTACGAATTGGTCGTGGCCGGTTTGCCAAAAAAAGAACGAGAAGCGTTTAAAAATGAGATTTAGGTATTACTTTTGCGAAACAATTATATAGAAACAACAAGAATCGAAAGATTCTGAAATAAATTCAGAATAAATGATTGATAATTTAAAGAAAATATTAAACGAAGATCAAGATCCAAAAGCCATCGAGAAGATAATTTCGAAACTTGATAATCTATTGATGTCTAATGAAGAAATAGGATACATTGCAGTACAAAAAAAACCTGCCGTAACTATTTTACCCGATAGTATTGTGGTAACCAATAAGCGAATTATTCTTTGCAAACCAAAAAATCTAGGATTATCCATGGAATTTGTTGATTATGATTGGGATGATGTTGCAGCAAGTTTTGTAAAAGAAGGAATTTTGGGTGCGGAATTTACGTTTTCTACCAAGTCTGATTTAACGCATACGGTAGATTATTTACCAAAAAATCAAGCCCGAAAGTTATATACTTTTGCCAAAGAGCAATTGGATTTATTGAAAAATCCGGTTGTGAATTCACCAATAATTGACGAACCAAAAGCTGTTGAAACTCCTGTTGAAATTATTGAAGAAGCAGAAGCTATCGAAGAAGTTCAAGCGGAAGAAGTAACCAATTTTGCAGAAATTATTCCTGTTTCTGGCTACAGAGATGAAAAGCAATTTCCTGATGACAAAAATGGTTTATCAGATCTATCGCAAGAAGCACTTTTTTCTAAACTTCAAAACTATAAAAAATTGTTAGACAACGGATTAATTCTTCAAGGCGAGTATGATAAGTTGAAAGCTGAGATTATAAAATATATGTAAAAGTGTATTTTTCTTTAAAATTAACCCTGTCAGAGTTTCAAACTCTGACAGGGTTTTTTCTATGTACTTATGCAATTAAACTACATTGATTTCTTTTGTTTTTCTACAAAACCATCGGCTTGAAGTTTCAATAATTCGGTTGCGCCTTTTTTCTTGTAATTGTACAATTCCTTGTCGTCTTTGATATCAGCGTACACTTTATCATAGATTTCAGCATCGGTTTTTCGTTGCAAGTCACTTTGATAACGATTTTGAGCTATTGCGTTTTTAATGCCCATTTCGCCATCTTCTTGTTTGAAATCATATTCACCTTTTGGCGATAATAATTTGGCAATAATAGGCGAAGTTTCTATTGCTAAAAATAACAACATAATAAAGAAGGATGGCAACCAAGGCAATTTGTTCAAAGCATTAATTCGCGCCATTAATCCGTCGAAACCATCAATAATAGGTTGGGTTTCGGTTACTTTTTTGTCTAGGTCAGCTTGTAGCGTTTTGGCTTTAACTTCCAAATCGGCAATTTTTGTTTGATTAGTTGTTTTCAAAGTGGCTAAATCTTGCAAAGCCGCATCGTGTTTTTCGCGTTTTTCTTTATAAACTGGACCTTTTCCTAACTTTTTGGTTCCGGCTGTTCCTTCAGCTTCGGTGATATAAGTTGAGTATAAATCGTTTACTTCTTTTTCTTTTTTGGTAATATCGCTTTTCAAACTATCTATTTGTGCTTTGTTTTTATCCAAATCACTTTGAAAGTAATTGGCAACTTGCTTTTTATTTGCCAAAGCCATTTCGTTTTTTTCTTTTAATAAAACGGTATTGATTTCTTTTTCAAAAATTTTGATTTCCAAAGGTTTTGAAATTACTACAGCAATGATTATTGCCAAAATAATTCGCGGCGAAGCTTGAATAAATTCGTCTAGAAAATTATCTCTTTTTTTGATAGTCGATACGATAAATCGGTCGAGATTGAAGATTAAAAATCCCCAAACTAAACCAAAAGCAATAGCAATATAAACGTTGTCAAAAACGGTAAATAAAGCATAAGAAGCGGCGATAAACGCCATAACAGCAGTGAAGAAAACTGTGGCCCCAATTCCGGCATATTTGTTTTGTTCGCCGTTGGAACAACCGTTCACAATGTCAGTATCGACACCAGAACAAAGAAGAAAAAAACGTTTTAACATGATTGATTGATTTTTGATTAATGATAACAATACAATTATAACGCCAAAAAATAGGTAATGTTGTAAGTTGATGGAAATTAGTTTAGTTAGCTACTAATTTGTCGCTTGTTTTACAAGAAAAATCCGCTTATTACAGCGGATTATTTAACCTCAATTTCTGAAAGTTGAATACCACTTTCATAATATTTTAACTTTATTAGCTTTCCTTTTTCGTCAAATACTTTCCATTCGTCGTGGTAGAACCAATGTGTTTCATCTTCTTTAATCTCTAATTTTGTGTTGCCTTCGAGACTCTTTTTTCCGTTGGGATAATAATAAATAACATGGCAAATTGTGCCTTTGTATTTTTCGGTCTTGTAGATTTTTTTGTTTTTAAAAATTTTCCACGTTTTAACTTCATTGCCTTTTTTATATTTCTCTACAATTTTAAGGACATCGTTATTTACTGTGTCTGTTAATATCCATTTACCTTCTTTTAATCCATTAACCGTTTGGTTGGTTTTACAACCAGAAAGCATTAAAATAATGATAGAAAAGAAAATGATTTTGAAATTCATTTGTTTTTATTGTATTGAAATAGGCAAACTATACATAGTCCGAACTGGTTTCTCTTTTACCTTTCCTGGTGTCCATTTTGGGGATTCTTTTAAAACTCGTATTGCTTCATCTCCAGTGCCGTAACCCATATCTCGAAGCGTTTTAATGTTAGACAAACTGCCATCTTTTTCGATAATAAATTGAACAAAAACTCTGCCTTTTAATTTGTTTTTTGTCACTTGTTCAGGAACTTTATAACTGGAACCAATATATTTATAAAAGGCTTCAAAACCACCATTGAAACTTGGTTTTTCTGTTAAGTCAATACTAGTATAAACTTTAGTTGTATCTTGAAAAGCTATATTTTCTTTATCATTTTCTTTCTTTTCTTTATTTTTCTGTACTCTATCAAAATTTGAAATTCTCATTTTTAGAGTATCTCCTTTGAATTTTAAATGACTATTTTTTAAATTTTTATCAAAATATTTTTTTGTGTACAGTGCATATTGGTATTCTTGAGGGAAACGTTTTGATCTAGCATTTTTGTGAACAAAACTGTAGGTATAATAGTTAAAATCGGTTCGTTTGTATTTCTTGATTTCCTCTTTAGAACTTACTTTTTCGTTAATCCAAACTGCCATGTTTTGGGTTTTCATTTTTTCAAATAATGCTGCAGGAAGTTCTTTTTCACTTATACTTTTTGGAATCCAGTTTAAATACCTTCTTTTCTCTTCTAATGTTAAATCCTCGTACATTTTATTGATTTCTAAATCGTATCGATTATCTATTAAAATAATACGAACTCCTGAGTAGTATTTGTCTCTTTTTTTGTCATCAATAGTAGAATCGCTTAATTCAATACCAGAAACTTCAACTGCTGTTGTGGCTTTTTCTATTGTTTTTTCTTGCGCTACAACTTCAATACAGAAAAAGTAAATTAATCCGGCAAGAATTGGAATAATTGCAACTTTTTTTAATAGTGCCATTTTTCGCGAAGTGTTTTTCGTCATCATGAGTAGTCGTTTTTTGGTTACTAAATAATTCAAATTACTGGCCAAGTAAATCGTTTGAACGTTGTTGCTTTTTTGCAAAAGTAAATTTTGGTAGAATAGAACATTGTTATAAGTTTTAACAATGGCTTCATCGGCAAGGAATTCGTGATTGAGTTGAATAGCTTTCTTGTAATAATAAAACAACGGATTGAACCAAAATATAACTTTGAGAATTTCGATAAACAAAATGTCTAACGTATGTTTTTGCGTTACATGAACCAATTCGTGGGCGTATAATTCGTCTTCAATGCTACTTTTATTATAATCATCGAAATTGATGAAAATTGAGTTTAAAAATGTGTGAGGAAGTATTCTTTCTTCTATTAAAACTAGTTTGGCACTTTGATAGTTTACCGATGGATTTGACCTTGCTTTCGAAATAAGTTTCCAGATATTTTTACCAAATCTTACTAAAAGTAGCATGCTAATTATTCCGTACAAACTCCATAAAACGTTGGGCATGTAAACTGTTTTTTCTTCAATATAGGTTTCTGTTGATGGAATAATGAAGGGTTCGTCGACAATAGTGTCAAAATGCTGTACAGCCGGAACAATTTTGATAATTTCAAATGTCAAAAATGGAATCGCAAATGAAATTATAATCGAACCCAATAGGTAAAATCTATTGAAGTTGTGCATTTTTTCTTTTTCTAAAAGCAAATAATAGGCAGCTAGAAAAATGCTCAAACAAACCGATGATGTTATTATGAAGTTTATCATTTTTTCTTTTTTTGAAGTTGAACATCAATAATTTTTTTAAGTTCTTCCAGTTCTTTTTCCGAAAGATTAGTTTCGGTTGTAAAAAAGGAAGCAAACTGTGATGCTGAATTGTCGAAGAAATTTTTAATTAAACCGTTCACGTGTTTCGAGAAATAATCCGATTTTTTGACTAATGGATAATATTCTCGTGAATTTCCAAACTCGTTGTAAGCCACAAATTTTTTATCAATCATTCGTTTTAAAAGTGTGGCAACGGTTGTTGTTGCAGGTTTTGGTTCTGGAAATGCTTCTAGCAAATCTTTCATGAAAGCTTTTTCAAGTTTCCATAAATGTTCCATTAGTTGTTCTTCAGAATTGGATAATTGCATTTCTACATTTTTAGAATTAACTCTACAAATGTAGAATTAATTTTTCATTCTACAAGTGTAGAATGAAAATTTAACATTTATTTCCTTTTGGTTGGGTTTGCGTTAGGGATTGCAGTGGAAATCCTTTTCCTTTTTTGTTTAAAAAGGGAAAGATTGTAACGTAAAGCCCGACCTTGTTGCTTAGGAAATTTTCAAATTATAGACAAAACGTTCTGCAACAAGGTAACGCCCAAAAGAAAAATCCGTTTACTCAGTAAAGAATAAACGGATTGAAATTTTAACCCTGTCAGAGTTTATCCCGAGACTTCGGGACTGACAGGGTTTAGTGTAGAAAATTTACTTACTCAACTCCACAAAATATTTATAAAACAAAGGAATAGTTTCAATTCCTTTTAAGTAATTGAAAATCCCAAAATGCTCGTTTGGTGAGTGAATGGCGTCGCTGTCGAGACCAAATCCCATCAAAATAGTTTTTGATTTCAACTCTTTTTCGAATAAAGCTACAATTGGAATACTTCCGCCAGAACGAACAGGAATAGCCTGAACACCAAAGGTTTCAGTATACGCTTTGTTAGCGGCTTTGTAGCCAATACTGTCGATTGGAGTAACATAACCTTGTCCGCCATGATGCGGTTTTACTGTTACTTTCACTGATTTTGGCGCAATACTTTCAAAGTGATTTTTAAACAATTCGGTGATTTCTTCCCAATCTTGATTTGGAACTAAGCGCATGGATATTTTTGCAAAAGCTTTACTGGCAATTACGGTTTTGGCACCTTCGCCAGTATAACCACCCCAAATTCCGTTTACATCCAGCGTTGGACGAATGGAGTTTCTTTCGTTGGTTGAATAACCTGTTTCGCCATGAACGTCGGCGATGTCTAATGCTTTTTTATAATTTTCTAAAACAAAAGGAGCTTTGGCCATTTCGGCTCTTTCAGCGGTAGAAAGTTCTTCGACTTTGTCATAAAAGCCAGGAATAGTAATGTGATTGTTTTCGTCGTGAAGTGACGCAATCATTTTGGTCAACACATTTATTGGATTGGCAACTGCGCCGCCATACAATCCAGAATGTAAATCGCGATTTGGACCTGTAACTTCAACTTCTACATAGCTTAAACCACGCAAACCTGTCGTAATCGAAGGTTGTTGGTTTGAAATCATTCCGGTGTCAGATATTAAGATGACGTCACAAGCTAATTTTTCTTGGTTGCGTTCTACAAACCAACTTAACGATTTTGAACCCACTTCTTCTTCGCCTTCAATCATGAATTTTACGTTGCAAGGCAAACAATCGCTGGCAATCATATATTCAAAAGCTTTCACATGCATGTACATTTGACCTTTGTCATCGCATGCGCCACGAGCAAAAATAGCTCCATCAGGGTGAATTTCGGTAGTTTTTATTACAGGTTCAAATGGTGGTGAAGTCCATAATTCCATTGGATCTGGTGGTTGAACGTCATAATGGCCATAAACCAAAACTGTGGGTAAAGATGCGTCGATGATATGTTCGCCAAAAACAATTGGATAACCTGGCGTTTCGCAAATTTCTATGTGTTTGCATCCTGCTTTATCCAAACTTGCTTTTACAGCTTCAGCCGTATTGATAACATCTTGAGCATAAGCGCTGTCTGCGCTTACCGAGGGAATTTTTAATAATTCAATTAATTCGTTTATAAATCGTTCTTTGTTTTCTTGAACGTAGTTTTTTATATTATCCATTATTTAGTTTGTAATTTATTGATTCAAAATTACTAAAAAAGACTTTTAAAAAAATTCATAATTCATAATTTATAATTCATTTTAATCTTTATATTTGCATTCACAATTTTTGCGGATATGGTGAAATTGGTAGACATGCCAGACTTAGGATCTGGTGCCGCAAGGCGTGTAGGTTCGAGTCCTATTATCCGCACAAAAGTTATATTTTAAATCCCTTTAGTCAACTGATTAAAGGGATTTTTGTTTTACTCTTTTCTTAATTTTAAACAAACGGTTGTTTATTTTGAATGTATGCGTCTTTATAATTGAGTAAACTGCAATTGAAGAAAGAGTTACTTTTTCACAACTTTGCTAAAATTCTCTTCAAATCATTTTAGTGGTTTTTTTACTGAAAATTTTTCATGAATTCTATTGTAAGTCTGTCAGTATGACATCTTTCAGTTTTTCAAGTATGCCTTTTTTTCTTTCATATAACTATGGCCTTTTTTTTGTAAATTGTAAAATGTTTAACTTTAAATTTTATGTATTATGGACTTAATTAAAAGAAACAACAATTTAATTTTTCCATCATTTTTAGATGAGATTTTTAGAGCAGACTGGAATGGCGGAACTCAAGATTTTAAGAGCACATTACCAGCGGTAAACATTAAAGAAAATGATGTGAACTTTACGGTAGAGGTTTACGCACCTGGATTTAAAAAAGAAGATTTAAAAGTAGAAATCAGCCAAAAAACATTGAGTATTTCTTCTGAAAAAGAGTATGACAATGAAACAAATCGGGAACACTACTCACGAAAAGAATATTCTTCAAATTCGTTTAAAAGAGTATTTAATCTTCCCGAGACTGTAAATGTTGATGCGGTGCAAGCTAATTATGAAAACGGTGTTTTGAATATATCGCTACCGAAACGGGAAGAAGCGTTACCAAAACCTAAAAGGTTGATTGAAATTACTTAATCGTTATCGGTACACTAATTTTAAAGCTTTCAAATTTTTGAAAGCTTTTTTTTATACTAAATTTAAAGAGTTACGCAATTAGTTGTTACACTTTCTGTTGAATTTATTTTTTCCTAATTAGATTAAGCATTATCTACACATGAAGTTACTTTATCCAGTAAAAATTACTGTTTATCGTTTAAATTTTTAATTTCACTTTTGAGGCTGTACATTCGTTCGCTATCTCATAGAAATATCTAATGAAGAACAAATCACTTGGAATTCTAATTTTAACACTGCTAGGTTATTTTCTAATTTTGCTATCCATTTTTTTCTTATACCAAGGAATAAGTTCAACGCGTGATGAAGTCGCGGAAACCAAAAAAGAACTTGAAAAAGCCAAAAAGAAAATAGAAAGTCTTAACAACCAAATAGTTCAAAAAAAGAATTTACCTATTAAAGCGACAAGTGTAGTTTTTCCAAAGTCTGATGAGTTTGCTGCGATGCTAGGTAAAAATATTCCGTTAATTGAAATCACTGATTTAGATTTATCCAACAAAAAGAGAAAAAGTAAAAAATCAGGTAAGTTATTGACTTATCAATTTCGATTTTATCTTTTTAATGTTGGGAAGAATTCGCTGAAAGATGTAATTGTGTCCGTTAAAGATATTTACAATGATCCTAGAAAAATTGAAATGAAAAGCCGAACTATAGGTAATGTGGAAGATGAAAGTGTGGCAACTAATGATTTAGAAATTGGAACATTTGAAAATTTTAATATCAATACTTTGAACTTAAAATCGCGGCGATTGGTTTATGCTAGCACCATGACTACAGAATATGGTGCTGATGGATATATTTTTAATGTAATTGTAGAATGGAAATGTGGTTTTTATCAAATTCAGGTCAAGATTAATAAAGTTAATGGCAAGCTCAATTATGTTTATGAGTATTATGATAGTAACGGAAAGCCAATTGATTTCGACAAATTGAAAAATGGCATAGTGAAATAATGTGTCCGTTTATAACCGTCAGCTAATTTTTGGTTGATAATGTGTTTACATATTATGATTATCACTTGCGAAACCTTTTTAAAATTGCTATATTTTTACAACATAATCAATTAATTACAGTATTTGTTCTACTGAAAGATAAACCTTATGATAACTGCGTTTTTAGCATTTTTTGGATTTGTATTACTAGCATTATCAGTTTACCTTCTTTATAAAAATGAGAATAGTAATGTGCCAGCTTCGAAGTTAAAAGAATTAGACGAAGCAATAAAACAAATTGAAGTACTTCATGCCGAAATTGTGGAAAGAGATAGAGTGGTTGAAGTTGCCGAGCAAAATATCAGAAAATTAAAATCGGCACCAATAGGTTTAACAACAGGGCAAAATTTACCAATTATTGAAATTGTCAATAATGATTTAAGCGAAGATACTGCCATGGATGAAGGTGATAAAAAAGTCCATAGATTAATGTATCATCATCAAATTCGATTTTCGTTGCTAAATGCCGGTAAAAGCTCTTTAAAAGATGTTATTTTTTCCATAAAAGATGATTACAATAGTAATAAAGAAAAGAATAAAAAATCGAAAGCAAAGGCAAGCGTTGACTATCTGGGTAAAAAAGTAGATAACGAAGAAATAGGTGCTTATCAAAATATTGAGGTAAATGTTCTCAATTTAAAATCAAAAAAATTGCTTTACACCAGTAATTTACCTGGTAGTTTTGGTATAGGAAAGTATCAATATCACATTATTGTTGAATGGAGTCAGGGTTTCTACCAAATGTTTTTAAAAATAGAAGAACTTGACGGGAAGTTAAAATACCATTATTCGTTTTATGATGTTCATGGGCACGCTATAGATTTCTCTAATTTAGAAAAGAGTATTACAGATTAAAAAAAATGCCTCTCTCCCGAAATTTCGGGAGAGAAGCATTTCTAACTTATTTTCCGGTCGCAATCCAGTTATTAATTTTCTTTTCCAATAATGCCAACGGCATAACTCCTGACTCTAAAACTTTTTGGTGAAAAATTTTGATGTCAAATTTGTTTCCCATTTTGTCTTGCGCTTTTTGACGCAACTCCACTATTTTTAACTGACCAATTTTGTATGATAATGCTTGTCCTGGCCAAGCCATGTAACGCTCAATTTCAGCAATAATACTTGACTCGCTTTCAGCTTCATTTTCTAATGAATATTTAATAGCCTGTTCGCGTGTCCAACCTTTTGAATGTATTCCAGTATCCACAACCAATCGAATAGCACGATGAATTTCATTGCCCAACATTCCAAAATATTGATAAGGATCAGTATATAATCCTAAATCTTTCCCTAAACTTTCGGTATATAATGCCCAACCTTCACCATAAGCGCCAAACCAATTGTATTTTCTAAAATCGGGTAAAGCGGCATTTTCTTGTTGCAACGAAATTTGGAAATGATGACCAGGAATGGCTTCGTGCAAAAACAAATCTTCATCACCATAATAATTATATTGTGTAACATCAGGAATAGGAACGTAGAAAGTTCCTGGTCTTGTGCCGTCTGCTGATCCTTGAACATATTCTGCACTAGCAGTTTTTTCCCTAAATGCTTCCGTTCTTTTTATAATGAAAGGAGTTTTCGGTTGTAATGAAAAAAACTTGTCCACATTAGGTTTTATAATTTCGTGAATTTTTTCAAAATTAGCTAGGACTTCTTCTGGTTTTTTAAAAGGCATTAACTCTTTTTTATTTCTTACATGATCAAAAAATTCAGTAATAGATCCTTTAAAACCTACTTGGTCTTTTACTTTTTCCATCTCAGCTCTAATTCGAGCAACTTCTTTCAACCCTAATTGGTGAATTTCATCCGGAGTTTTATCAGTTGTTGTTTGTTGTTTTACATATATTTTATATAAATCATTTCCTCCTTTTATACTTGCGATGCCACTTGTTGCTCTGCTTGCCGGAAGATATTCGGTCTTCATAAAGCTTATAAATTTCTGAAATTGTGGAATGAGTTTTTCTTCAATGGCTGTTGCATATTGTTTTGAAAATGTATTTTTTTGTTCCGCAGTAAAATCAGCGGGGAATTTTTTACAGCTAGAATAAAACAAATTATCTTCTACTTTCGCTGTGATTAATTCTTCAAATTGAGGAATGATTTTTACAGTTAACGCTTTGGGTAAAACCACTTTTTCTTTCATTCCTTTTTTCATATACACCAGCGCTGAGTCTATCCAAATGGAATACAAATCAATTCTTTTCAAGAAATTTTGATAGTCTTTCTCTGTTTTAAATGGTTGCGCACTTTCTGCACTAGCAAACTGACCCATTGTTAAATGCGTTCCGTCAAACTGATGAATGGGCATCAAATTGGCATTTTGATTTAATAATGAAATCCCAATTTCAGATTCCCATTTTATGATGTCATAACTGATCTTTTCTTCAACGCTAAGTTGTGTGGTATCAATGCTTTTTAAATCGGTTAGGTATTTTTCAAAAAAAGTTCTTCGCTTTTTCCGGTAGGAGTCAGTCATCTCAAAAACCAATTGGTCATTGTATTGTTCTTGACCATTTAGAGTCGCTTCCAATGGGCTTAATTCATTTTTACCATCAAAATAAGAATCGGTTAGTGCTTTAAAATCTTGTTCTTTTTTCTCTGATTTACAGTTAATGAAAAGCAAGGATAAAAAAATTACCAGTGAAAATTGGATTACTTTTTTCATAAATAAATTTGTTTTAGTGTTGTAAAGCTATACTATTTTTTGAACTATTGAAGATAAATTGAGAATTATCCGTGATAAACTCTTGATGCGATAATCTTCCCTTCTTTGGTTTCTAATACTTCTGCAACTAGCATATCTTCTTCATTAGCTACCTTTCGAACATATTCCATAAAAACCCTATCAGCATTAGATGTTAACGACGTCACTTTATAATGCAATGTTGGCAAACGGTCAAAAGCATCTTGCCACCAGGAACGCAATGCCTCTTTTCCCGAAACCAACCCATTAGTTTCAGGTTGGCGTATTTTTAATTTAGGACTATAATGTTGTGCATCGTCATCATATAATGACAACAATTTTTCAAGATTATGAGCATTAAACGCTTCAAACCAAAGATGTGCAATGGATAAATTTTTTTCTGTTGACATAGTTTTTTATATAAAAAATCCTCGCGTTCGAATAAACTTGAGGATTTATGGATTGTAAATATTTTGTTTTTAAACGTTTTTCAAATTGATAATTTCTTGCTCTGTTAAAAAACGCCAATTACCACGTGGTAGATTCTTTTTGGTTAAACCTGCAAAAGCAACACGGTCTATTTTTATAACATCATACTTAAAACTTTCAAAAATGGCGCGAACCACCTTCACGTTTGGAGTTCTTAATTTCAAACCAATTTCAGTTTTAGGTTCGCCTTCAACATAGGAGATTTCATCTACATAAAGCTTGTGTCCATCTAAAGTTACACCATTTGAAATTTTTTCTAAATCTTCAAATTTCAAATTTTTATCCAAGGTGACTTGGTAGATTTTTGCAGATTTTTGATTAGGTAAACTGAATTTTCTAACCATATCAGTGTCGTTAGTAAATAACAATAAACCCGTGGTGTTTTTATCCATTCTGCCAATAGGTTGTATGTTTGCTTTGGTTGCTCCACGAACTAATTCCAATACATTTCTATGATCAGCATCATCTTCATTGGAAGTAGTGAAGTTTTTAGGTTTGTTCAAAACGATGTATTCTTTGCGCTCTGGTGTTAAAACAGAACCATCAAAATTTACCACATCACCAGGTTTAACTTTGTAACCCATTTCAGTGATTACTACATTATTTACTTTCACATTTCCTGATTGGATGTAGATATCAGCATCACGACGAGAACAAACACCCGAGTTTGAAATGTATTTATTCAAACGAATATCGTCTGATTTTAACGGTTTTGAAATATTATTTTGTGCTGACTTTGGTGTTCTTGATACACGACCAGGCGCTGCAGATTTCTTTTTATCTGTTACAGTTTCTGTAGTTGGCTTCACTTTTTTTGGTCCTTGTGCTCTTTTTGCCATAGCAGGTTTTGGCTTATTAGAATTGGGTCGCGAACTATTGGGTCGTGAACTACTTCTTTTATTGTTGCCTTCCTTGTTATTCATAAATAGTGTATTAACTTTTTCATTTTGGTCATTTTGACCATGAAAGGGCAAAGATACGCATTTCTGTTGCTTTTTTTGGAGCTATTTCCAGCTATCCGCAGTATCTTTTTATTTGTCTTGCCACGGGTTTAAAACCGCGGCAAGACAAATAAAAAGGATACTTGCTTCTATCTGGGCTAAATATTGTAGCGTTTTAACTTATTTTATGATGACAGTCTCTATAACTTTTTTCCCATGGATCAGCACATCGGGTTCAATAAGGACAATGCAAAACACACCCGAAACGACAAGAAATTTTAGGATATTGTGTAGTTTTAAGTAATCAAGTTTGGAATTAGATTTCCACAACATTTGTAAAAAGAAAATTAGAACAATCAAACTAACATAGAAATAAATGTCCATATAACCTACTTCAAAAATTTCCACCAAAAAATAGATTGGGATAATTGTTGAAACGGTTAGTAAAGTGATTATTTTTTTGGAAATATTTTCGCCATACAACACTGAAATGGTTTGGTAATTATTGGCAATATCTCCTTTTATATTTTCTAAATCTTTTATCATTTCTCTAATCAAAAGCAATAAAAAGAGAAAGGTAGCGTGAGCAAAAATTTGTGGATATAAGTTTTTATAATACAATAAAATGGCAAAAAAAGGCAAAACCGCTAAAAACGAGGCAGTCAAATTTCCAACAACCACTATCTTCTTTAGTTTATGAGAGTAAAACCAAATCAAAAAGATATACACCGAAAAAAACAAAACGGCTCTAAAGGACACAAAAAAAGCTAACAGAAAAACAATAAAGTTAATACTAAAATAAACTTGAAGCTTGGTTTTTTGTCGCACCAATCGGTCCAATTGTGACTTGTTGGGACGATTAATAAGGTCTTTTTTGCTATCATAAAAATTGTTGATGATATAACCAGAGGCAATTGTTAAGCTAGAAGCAACAACAAGAATAAAAAGATTGAAATCTAAAACAACGTCAAGGGCTCTTTTGTTGGGAGAAAAAATAAAAACGGCCGAAAGATACTGAGCCAGTGCAATAATGGGAATGTTATAACCACGAACAACAGAAAACATACTGAAGATTTTCAGTAACAATAGTTTAGTTTTTCGGTTGGTCATTTTAGGGAATTAAAATTGGTAAACCACTTCTAATTCATAGTCTTTCAACGATTTTTTTGCTTTTTCTAAATCTTCGGTGAAACCAAGAATATAACCGCCACCACCAGAACCGCAAAGTTTTAAGTAATAATCGTTAGTGTCAATTCCTTGTTGCCAAATGCCATGAAATTGCTCAGGAATCATAGGTTTGAAATTATTCAAAACTACTTTAGATAATTGTTTCGTATTGGCAAATAACGATTTCATATCGCCACCCAAGAAACTTTCCACACAAGCATCAGTATATTTTATAAACTGCGATTTTAGCATGTTTCGGAAACCTTCTTCTTTTAGTTTTTCCATAAAAATGTTTACCATTGGAGCAGTTTCTCCCACAATACCTGAGTCTATTAAAAACACAGCACCCTTTCCAGTGGCACTTTGAGATGGAATTCCGGTTGCTTCAATATTATCTTTTGAATTAATAAGAATTGGAATGCTCAAATAACTGTTTAATGGGTCAAGGCCCGAACTTTTTCCGTGGAAAAAAGATTCCATTTGAGAGAAAATAATTTTTAATTGTAACAGTTTTTCACGAGTTAAATTTTCTAAAACCGTGATTTTATCATTAGCATATTTATCATAAATAGCAGCTACCAAAGCACCACTACTTCCAACACCATAGCCTTGTGGAATACTCGAGTCGAAATACATGCCACGTTCTACATCAGTTTTTAAAACTTCCATATTGAAAGTGGCCAACTCGGGTTGGTCTTTTTGCAATTGTTCCAAATAAGTAACAAACCGTTTCAAACTGGCATTGGATTCAATGGCAGCTGAAGAAGGATTTTCGTCGACTTTCAAAGCGCCGTTGTAAAAATTGTAAGGAATTGATAAACCTTTGGAATCTTTGATAATTCCATATTCTCCAAAGAGAAGAATTTTCGAGTAAAATAATGGTCCTTTCATATTTATTTAATGGATAATTAACAATTGATAATTGATAATTATTTTGTTTTTGAAGTATTAATTATACTAGTAAGCAATTTTAATATTTCTATTGTTTTTGGTTTAATCTTTTGAAATTCAACTTCCGTTAAATAATTAGTTTCAAATAGTAAATCTAACCAATATTCTGTTTCGTTTGCTTCTTTTAATGAAATAGATAATTTATGAATAAAATCAGCCTTACTTTGTGCATGTTCAGATTCTCTAACATTTGCTCCAATTGATGTTCCTGAACGTAATAATTGCTTTGATAAAACATATTCTTTTCTCTCGACTAAAACTTTGTAAAGAGAAACAATTTCGATGGCAAACAAAAAAGATTTTTCTTTGATAACATTCTCTCTCGCCATTCATTTTTTAAATTATCAATTATCAATTATCAATTATCAATTATCAATTATCAATTATCAATTATCAATTATCAATTATCAATTATCAATTATCAATTATCAATTATCAATTATCAATTATCAATTATCAATTATCAATTGACTCCCATTTCCAATTGTGTCACAAATATAGTTACCATTTTGACAATAGCCAACTAATTCGTCCTTAATAAATTGCAACACTGTTTCTCTAACGTTTTCGGGATACAAAACATGTACGTTTGCTCCTGCATCCAATGTAAAACAAACAGGAATTTTCGTTTCGCTTCTGAATTTCCTTATTTTGTTAATGATTTCCAATGTATTGGGTTTCATCAGTATAAAATAGGGAAGTGATGTCATCATCATAGCATGCAAAGTCAGCGCTTCACTTTCAACAATCGTTATAAATGCTTCCAGATTACCAGTTTCTAAAACAGATTTTATTTTGGATAAGTTTTCGTGAGCTTGCGCAAATCGTTGTGCTGCAAATGGATGATTGTGCATCAAATCATGGCCAACCGTACTCGAAACTTGTTTTTCGCCTTTATCTACTAGCAAAATCGTGTCTTGATAATTTTTAAAATTAGCATGAATTTGCCCCGAAAATTCCACCCCAAATAAATCGGAACTTCCATTTATTGCTGCATGTTTGCCCCAAACTACAACACTTCCTTTCACACTTCTACACGCACTTCCCGAACCCAATCGTGCTAAGAAAGAAGCTTTCTGATAAAAAAATGCTGCGGTAATTTTTGGGTTCAAAGCTTTTTCCAAACTCATAATATTCATGGCCAATGCCGCTATGCCTGAAGCCGATGACGCAATGCCAGAACTATGCGGAAAAGTATTTTCGGTAGCAATGATAAAATGATATTCGGTTAAATAAGGACAATATTTTTCGATGCGCTCAAAGAATTTTTGAATTTTTGGCTTAAAATCTTCTTTGGGTTTTCCTTCGAATAGCAAATCAAATGAAAATTTCTCTTTTGTGGCGCCAATCGTAATCGTGCTATTTTTTTTAACAAATGAGAGTTTGGTGATTGTTTTACAGTTATTCAATGTAAAACTAATCGAAGGGTTGGCTGGAACTTGGTTTTCTTTTTTCCCCCAATATTTTACTAAAGCAATATTACTTGGTGCACTCCATTGAAAATCACCTGCATCAATTGTATTGGCTGCGCTGGTAAATACAAAATCCTTTTCGGTTACCATAAATTCTAAATTTCAGCAAAGATACTTTTTTTATAAAAGGACAGCTGATTTGTTTAGTATATTTGGCTTTTATTTAAACATTTATCCAATGCAAAAGATTGTAAGAATTGCTTTAGTTGTAACCACATGTGTTATTATTGGTTATTTATCAGGAATGGTTACTCGCGAAAGCATTACCACTTGGTATCCAACATTGGTAAAACCCGTTTTTAATCCGCCAAATTGGATTTTTGCTCCTGTTTGGACTATTTTATACATTATGATGGGTGTTGCTGGTGGCATGATTTGGAATCGTATGGAAACCGATGAAGAGAATGTAAAAAAGGCATTTAAATTTTTTATTTTACAATTAGCTTTAAATGCTTTGTGGTCATATCTTTTCTTTGGTTTACAAAATCCTTTGTTAGCTTTAATCGAAATAATTTTGTTGTGGTTATTGATATTTGAAACCTATAACCAGTTTAAAAAGATTGATAAAGTAGCCGGAATGCTCTTAGTACCTTATTTAGCTTGGGTAAGTTTCGCTACAGTTTTAAACGGAAGTATTTGGTGGTTGAATAGTTAAAAATCGAATTGTTTTTAACCACGACAAAAATAGATGTGCGTTAAACGGAAACTCTTTTGACACGATTAGAAATTAATTTGTCCTCCTCTGAAACTCTTTTGACACCACCAAAAATCAATTTGCTATCGACAAAAATGCTTTTGACATCATTAAAAACAAATTTGCTATCGGCAAAAACGTTTTTGTCACCAACAGTAAAACATATGACGCCCTCAAAAGCTAATTTGACACCGACAGTAACCTTTATGACGTCGACAGTTGTAGCAATGACAAGGGTTAACGACCGATAAATTTTTAAAATCGAATAAAGGATAAATTAGTCAACCACACTATTTGCCACAATAAATCCACTTGTCCAAGCATTTTGAAAATTAAATCCGCCAGTGATAGCATCAATATTAACAATTTCGCCAGCAAAAAATAAGTTTTCGTGCAATTTGCTTTCCATGGTCTTGAAGTGTATTTCCTTTAAATCAATGCCACCAGCAGTAACAAACTCTTCTTTAAAAGTGCTTTTCCCGTTCACTTGAAATTCGCCGTTGGTCAATTGGCTGGCCAAATTTGTGAGCTGTGTTTTGGATAAATCTGCCCATTTCACTTCGCTATCAATTTGGGAAGCTAAGACCAAACTCTCCCACAATCGATTTGGTAACTCAAAAGGTGATTTTTTAGAAACAACTTTTTTAGCGTGTTCGTGTTTTAGTTCTTTTAATTGCTCTAAAGTTGCTTCAAACGTGGCATCACCCAACCAGTTGACTTGTATGATAAACTGATACTTTTTTTCAGCCAAAATAATGGCACCCCAAGCTGAAAGTCTTAAAATTCCTGGTCCACTCATGCCCCAATGGGTAATTAATAATGGTCCAACAGCTTCAAGCTTTGTGTCTTTTACTTTTACTTTGGCGAAAGCTGAAACACCCATTAAAGCTGCAATTCGGCTATCTTTGATATTAAAAGTAAATAATGAAGGAACAGGCGAAACAATCGTGTGTCCTATATTTTGTAGCATTTCCCATATCTTAGGATTACTACCTGTAGTCATTATTAGCTTTTGACACGAGTAGGTTTCATGATTAGTTTCCACTTTCCAATAGTCATTTCCTTTAAAAATCGATTGCACACTTTGTCCGGTCAAAACTTCAATTTTCAATTTTTTAACCGCAATCAAAAAGCAATTTATAATGGTTTGTGAATTATCCGTTGTGGGAAACATGCGACCATCATCTTCTATTTTCAATTCCACACCATGTTTCTCAAACCATTCAATAGTATCGCCCGAACAAAATTGATGAAATGGTCCGCGCAATTCTTTTTCTCCACGAGGATAAAATTTAACCAAATCATTGGGAACAAAACAAGCATGCGTCACATTACATCGTCCGCCACCAGAAATCCTAACTTTTTCTAAAACGCTTTTTCCTCTTTCGAGGATAGCAACCTTTATATGCGGATTATTTTCTACGATATTAATAGCCGTAAAAAACCCTGCTGCACCGCCACCAACGATTATTATATCAAAGTTTGAGTTCATGTTTTTTAAACCATTAAGGTCATTAAGTTTCATTAAGATTATTCATCTGCTAATCTAAAGAAATATTCATTTACAAGAGGCTTTGTAGATTTTGTAATATTTGTAGAATTAAAATTAATCAACAATCCTTGAGGAATACTTAATAATTTCATATAAGTCATCAATTTTGCTTCGTCTATTGGATGAAACTTTTCAACTGTTTTTAATTCAACTATTATACAATCATTTACAAGTAAATCTAGTCGTAAAGGATTCTCCAATTGTAAATCATAGTAATCAACTAATTTCATACGATAATTGAGTTACTTCTTTTTTTGTCATTTTTCAATTTTTAAGTGTAATTCGCTTGTATCTAGCTTAATTCTCTTAACTTTCTTAATGGTTATAAATCTATATTCTATCGGGATAATCCGTTATTATGCCATCAACATTCAAAAACTTCACAAAGGTAATGTCTGTTTGGTCATTAACCGTCCATGGAAAAACTTTAAAATTTCGAGATTGCATTTGTGCCACGTTTTCTTTGTTGAGCAATTTATAGTGAGGATGAATGGAGTAAGCTTTTATAAATTTGGCGAAGGCTATGGCGAGCTCTAAATCAGTTTCGGTTAAAACACCAATCCGAATTTCATCATCATGAAACCGAACTTCTTGCAAAGCATTCCAATCAAAACTCGAAATCAAGATTTTGTCTTTTGAAAAAATATTCGAATCTATTAAATCCAAAATGCTTTTTACCGCTTCAAATTCTTTGATTTCAACATTAATGTCACATTGATTATTAACCAATTGAAAAACATCTTGTAAAGAAGGAATGCCAAATTCTTGAAGTTCACGTACAGAAAAACTAGAAACCAAACCAAAGCCAGAAGTTGTTCTATCTATTGTCTTATCGTGAATGACAACTGGAATAGTGTCTTTACTCAAAAAAACGTCTAATTCTATCATGTCGACATTGAGTTGTAAAGCTTTTTCGAAAGAAGCCAAAGTATTTTCGGCTAGGTGTCCTTTTGCTCCACGATGTCCAATTAGTATCATTTAGTCAATAAAGCATTGGTACGACGGATGGCTTCTTCATCTTTATAGTCAAGCCACGCTTGCCCTTTTCTTTTTCGCATCCAATTATCATAGTGTCGAATAATGGCCACATTTGCAAATCCTTTCAATAAATTACTAGGTTTGCTTGCCAATGAACGTAAGCTTAATGAAAAACCGGGTGTTAAATACTTCATATAGTGCCACCAACCTTCGGGCATGTATAACATTTCGCCGTGCTTTAAGTGGGTAATATAAGGTTTAACATGTTTTAAAGCAGGAAATTTATCAAAATCAGGGTTTTCAAAGTCTATATCTTCGTGGCAGAGCCAAGAATAGGGAAGACGATACATGTATTTGGTTTCTTTTGGGTCAATGATGATACATTGTTTTTCTCCTTGAAAATGAAAGTGAAAAAGATTTGGAAAATCAATATCATAATGGATAAAAACTTTTGCACCTTCACCTCCGAAAAACACCAATGGTAAACTTTTTAGTAATCTCGGACCTAAATCGGGCCACTTCATATCGTCTTTCATTGATGGCACATCTTTCATAAGGTTATAAAGAAAGATGCGTAAATCTGTTGGTCCTTTTTCTAAAATATCGATATACTCAGACATTGTCATTGTAAAATCGGGCTCGTTCACTTTTTTAGTGTAGTCGGTTTTTCGACTGTCATACAACGGGACAGTTTTATCGCCTGCAACTTCTCTTAAAAAGTCAAAATTCCATTTTGTAAAAGCGGGCCAATCTTCAATTTGATTAGTCACCACCACAGGTTTTTGAGGTTTGTAGTAATTTTTTATAAATTCCTCTTTAGTAAGTTTTTCAACTCTTTCAATTTCAATGTATTCAAAAGGCATAATTTATAAAGGTGTTTTTGTATTAAATCTTACATTTTTTCAAGTAATACGATGTTGTAATTCGTATCGATACTTACTTTTTTATTTTCAACTATTGCTGTTTTTCCAGAATAAGCATCTTTGACTTTGGTCCCATTTGCAAAAATAGTACCTACGTTTATTTCTTTTTTACCAGATGGTAAATCTAAACCTACTACTACTTCGTCTTTGTAATTATTTTTTACGAAGGTACGACTAAAAACATAAGGAGTGCTAGAAATTTGTTTATGAATTCCTGCGCCTATTGCTGGGTGATTAGCTCTAAATTGTCCTAACTTTTTATAATGCTCATGAATTTTATAGGTCGTTTTATTAAATTCAAATTCTTCCCAGTTCATAAAAGAACGTAGTGTAGCATCACCTTGTGTACCAGGAATATCTAACGGTCTAGATGTTTCATCACCATAATAAACTTGAGAAATTCCGGGAGTTAATAAGAGTTTTGTTCCTGCTTCAAAAATCTTTTCTCTTTGCTTGTCAAAGGGATATCCATCATCATGCGATGAAACATAATTCATTACGCTGTAGCCTTTTAAATCGTTTTGAAGTATCGAATTGTATTTTGAAAATAAGTCTTCATAATTCATTTTGGCTTCGTTTCTAAAATCAAAATTGATTAAACTAGAAAATCCATTTATAAAATAGTCTACCTTTTTGTCTCCAAAATCATAGAACTTTTTTCCGCTGATATTGTAACCATATACTTCACCAACGGTAAAGAATTTGTTATCGTCAAGCACTTTTGCTGGATTATTTTTTTTGTATTCCTCAAAAGTTGATTGACAAACGGTTTCAAAATCTTTCCAAACATCTTCGTAAGTGTGTTTCACGGTATCAGCTCTGTAGCCATCGATTCCAAAATCGGCAATGTAATCTGCCAACCATTTCATGATATAATATCGAGGTGCACGAGGATAACCTGTTTTTTTAAAAAAAGCATCTAGTTCGGCTACTTCTTGTTCATAGCGTCCTTCTTTTTTCCATTTTTCAACTAGCATTGGTGGCAAAGAAACTTCTTTGTTGCTTTCAGTTAAAACGTCGGGAAGATTTTCAACTAACGTACAATTTATGAAAGTGTCATACGAGTTGTAAGTACATTTTGGCGAAGTTCTAACCCAATCGCTGGGGAAAACGGGATCCAATTCAGTAACTGGACCAGTATGATTGATTACTGCATCGAGTATAATTCTAATTCCTTTGGAATGCGCTTTATCTACTAATTCTTTTAAATCAGCTCGCGTACCATAACTGGGATCAATAGCTGTCCAATCTTTAGTCCAATAGCCATGAAAACCATAAGTATTTCCAGTTCCTTCATCAACGCTGCCATGAATTTGCTCTACAACAGGTGTCATCCAAATCGCGTTGATACCCAAATCGGTAAAATAACCTTCGTCTAATTTTTGAATAACTCCACGAATATCACCACCTTCAAACCCACGAAGTTTTCCTGTAGGTTTTGTTCGATTAATTATTTTGTCATTCGCTGCATTACCATTTTTAAAACGGTCAATTAATAGAAAATAGACATTGGCACTTTCCCAAACAAAAGGTGTTTTAGATTGTTGTTTATAAGTTACTTCCTTGGTTGAATTACAGCTAATGAATAGGAGCGAAGCAGAAATAGAAAGGATTATTTTTTTCATTTTAAAATTCTAATTTAATTTCAGGGGTTGTATTTTTTAACCATGAAATAGGAATCATTATACTATTGTTTTCTTTCGTAAAATAAGTAATTTTTCCATCAACATAAATCGATTTTGGGTTACAATTATGAATTTTTAGAGTAACAATTTTATCTGTTGGATTGTAATTTTTTCCAATATTGCTATTGAAAGTAATTACTGTGCCTTCATCGATAGACATAGAGGTAAATCGCATCAATTCATAATTGCCGTTTTCAATAGTATTTGGGGAAGTGCCGTCATCATGAAATAAATTATCCATTGAAGCTTTACAATCTTCATCAAAATAATAATGCAAATCAAAATAGTTTAAAGAATAATTTGACGTGTTTTGAAGCGATGTTTTCATTGGGATGAAACTGCCACCACGAACATAGGTTGGAATATTTTCAGGATTTACAGTAACATTGTGGGTTGTTCCGCGTTCGTATTTTTTGTCGGTATAAAAGTCAAACCAATTGGATGATTTTGGAAAATAGACGTCTGTTGAGGTTTCACCTCTTTTGGTTATTGGTTTTATTAAAAAGTTATTTCCCCATAAATAACTCTCCTTTTCGTTTAGTAGTCTTTCATTATTTGGTTCTGCAAAAAACAAAGGACGCATAAAAGGTTGCCCTGATACCGAATTTTGATAGGCTAAAGTATAATTATAAGGCAATAATTGATAACGCAATTCCACCGATTTTTTGGCTGTTTCCATAGTTACAATATCTTTATAAACTACTTCAGAAGCAACATCATCTTGAGCATGCGGACGGAAAATAGGATTAAAAACACCATATTGCAGCCAGCGCAAATACAATTCGTTATCATAATAATCACCAGCAAATCCGCCTAAATCAGAGTGTATGTATGCCATACCTTGCATTCCCATTTGCAAAGCTATTTCCATTTGCGACTGCAAACCACCCCAACTTCGAGAAACATCGCCGCTCCATGGTATCATCCCAAAACGTTGACTTCCTGAATATCCTGCTCGCATTAAAATAAACGGTCTTTGTTTTGGAAAATCTTTTTTATAACCTTCAGCAATGAGTTTTGCCCAATGGTGTCCATAAATATTGTGGACTTCATCGGCAGTTCCACCAAATGTTTTAGCAAATGAAGGAAAAACTTCGGGTTCGCCTAAATCGCCCCAAAGTCCCGCAACACCTTGATTAATTAGTCGTTTATAAACATTCCAAAACCATTCTTTTCCTTCAGGTTTAAACACATCAACAATGCCAGTATTTCCAAAATAGAAATCCCATGTTGCAGGCGTATCATTCTTAGTAGTCGCTAAAACTTTTTTATCGACTGTTTCTTGCCATTTCGAAGATGTTGTTAAAATAAAAGGTTCAGTAATTAGAACGGTTTTGATGCCTTTTGCATTCAAATCGCTAATCATTTTATCAGGATTTGGGAATGTTTCTTTATCCCAATCGAGATTACCCATCGTTCCTTTTATAGTTTTTCCAAACCAATACAAATCGAGAATAATCGCATCAACAGGAATTTTTTCGTCTTGAAATTTCTTTATAGTTTTTTCTACTTGTTCTTGCGAACGGTAACCAAATCGTGAGGAGAAATTTCCAAAAGTCCATCGTGGTGGCAAAGGTTGTTTACCTGTTAAATCGGTATAATTTGACAATAAATCACTCCAAGTTTCGCCCACAATTACTTGATAGGTTTTTCTACCTGAAATGGTTTCATAAGAAAGCGTATTGTCTTTTTTACTGTCTAAATCGAGATAACCAATGGCAGCGTTATCAAAATGAACGGCATATAATTTTGATGATAAAACCAGTGGAATACAAAAATTCATCAGTTCGGCGCGTGTTTCATAACCATAATGCGCTCTATTGTATAATTGCAAACGATTGCCACGACGGTTCATTCCTAGTGCTCTTGCGCCACCGCCAAATAATACTTCATCTGAAGTAATATTTAAATCAATCATTTCAATAGAATCTTTTTTAGTGTAGCCGTTTTTTTCGAATATAATTAAGTTATTGTTTTTGAGATAATGAACTGAAAACGGAGATTTTTCAATATTTACTGTTAGGTGTTTTGTACCTATTTCTATTTCATTTTTATTTTCTTTTTTTGTTACTTTTAAATTTTTAGGCTCAATAATTACTGCATGAGAAATGGAATCGAATTTTTGCCCTTTTGGGATAAAAGTAGTTTCCGAAATTTTATCAGAAAGCATTTTAATTCTGTATTCTCCGTCGTTAACTAGAATTATTAAGGAATTCTGTTTCCAATGATGAGAAATGTATTTTCTATTTACATTTTGAGCAAATGAAAATGTGGTAGCTAATAGTAATAGAATTAATTTTTTCATATTGTTTTTTTTTAACCATGTAAGGCATATAAGGTCGTTGGAAGTTTCTTATACTTCCTTACATGCCTTATATGGTTTATTTATTTTTTCAGCTCTAATACTAATACGGATTTTCCGTCGATGGTAATTTCATTTTTCAAATCAATAACTTTATCCGTCACAATGTCTTTTCCAGACGTGAATTTTTGAATGTTTTCTGCAAAACGATTGGTTTTGACCGTTTGTTTATCGGCTGAATTATTAATTACAATCATTACCGTTTCTTTGTCATTATACCTAAAATAAACATAAACGTTATTTTCTGGAACATAATGAGTAGTTTTTCCAGAGTGAATTACTGATTTTGATTTTCTCCAGTTTAATAATTTAGCGGTAAAATCGAAGTATTGTCTCTGAACATCAGTCCGACCAGAAGCCGTAAATGCATTGTTTTTATCACTAATCCATCCGCCAGGAAAATCTTGACGAATATCAGCATCGCCTTTGTCTTTATTTCCTGCCATGCCAATTTCTGAACCATAATATAGTTGAGGAATGCCTCGAATGGTAGCAATTAAAGTAATTGCCATTTGGTATTTTTTAAAATCGGGATACAAATGGTTGAAGCGTTGTGTATCATGATTTTCTATAAAAGTTAAAAGATTATTCGGATTTGGATATAAAAAATCATTTGTAAAATTTTCATACACCTTAACTATTCCTTTATCCCATGTCGCTTTATCTTCGTTAAAAACAGTTCCAAAAGCATCGTGTAAGGTAAAGTCCATTACACTAGGTAAATAAGAATTGAAACTTTGTATTTCGCCAATTTTACTGTCTTTTTGCCAATAAGCCATTTGCGCTTGGTCGTGCATCCAAACTTCACCAACAATATTGAAATAAGGATATTCATCGGTGATTGCTTTAGTCCATTTTGAAATTCCTACTTTATCGTTATACGAATAGGTATCTACTCGAAAACCATCTAAATCGGCATATTCAATCCACCAAATGGCATTTTGAATGAGATAATTTAATACCAAAGGATTGGATTGATTTAAATCGGGCATTGATTTTACAAACCAACCGTCCATACAGTTTTTTGCGTCAATTTCGGAAGCATTTGTATCAAATTGAGTGGTCATTCTGAAATTAGATTGTGTAAATTCTGGAAATTGATGTAGCCAATCGCGAGTAGGCAAATCGTTCATCATCCAATGTTTCCAACCCCAATGATTGGTAACATAATCCATAATATTTTTCATGCCTTTTTTGTGTAATTCTTGGCTCAATTTTAGGTAATCCTCATTGGTGCCATAACGTGGGTCAATTTTGTAGACATCAGATTGTCCATAAGTGTGATAGGAATAGTTCTCGTCATTATCTTCGCAAACAGGTGTTGACCAAATGGCCGTTACACCAAGTTCATTTAAATAATCAATATTTTTAATAATTCCTTCGATATCGCCACCATGTCTTCCGCCAGGCAAATCGCGATTGTATTTTTCGGTAACCGAAGGATGACTATCGTTGTTTGGATTTCCATTAGCAAATCTGTCGGGCATTAAAAGGTAAATTACATCAGCGCTGTTGTAACTTTCGCGGAAGCGAGAATTTTCTTTACGCTGTTTGAGTTCGTAGTTTTTTGTAAATGATTTTTTACCGTTTTTGAAAGTGAAAACGATGTTTTGAGCACTTGCATTTTTGGTATCAATAGTAACGAAAACATAGTTTGGGTTTTCGGTTTTTTGAATTCCTTTGATGATGATGCCATTAGAAACCGACACTTCGTTTTGCGCAATATTTTTTCCGTAGAACATAATTTGAACATCGGAAAGATTCATATCGCTCCACCAAAATGGAGGTTCAACTTTATCAATTTGTGCGTAAGTTGCTATTGAAAACAGAAGTAATAGAAGTGCTTTTTTCATTTTATAAATAATTAAAAAACCCTGTCAGAGTTTTAAACGCTGACAGGGTTAGTGTTAGGTTCATTTAAACCGTTACCAAACTATTCGGTTCAACTAAAATTTCTTTTCCGTTTACAAAAACTGGAATTGCAGTTTCGCCTTCTAAAGAAAAATTGGTTTCATTTTGTTGAACAGCCACTTTTAAAATTTGGTTTCTGAAATTGATTTTAAATGAATAACCATCCCATTCTTTTGGAATTCTTGGTTCAAAATGTAATGCATTATTTTTTACACGCATTCCACCAAATCCTTCTACAATACTCATCCACGTTCCTGCCATTGAAGTGATGTGTAAACCTTCTTCTACTTCTTTATTATAATCGTCTAAATCTAGACGCGATGTTCGTAAATAGAAGGTGTAAGCCATTTCCATTTTGTTCAAAATTGCTGCTTGAATAGAGTGCACACATGGTGACAGTGAGCTCTCATGAACGGTAAATGGTTCATAAAAATTGAAGTGTTTTTCTAATTGTTCTTTGGTGAAATGGTCTTCAAAAAAATAAAATCCTTGTAACGTATCGGCTTGCTTGATGTATGGAGAACGTAAAATTCTATCCCAAGACCATTTTTGATTTATTGGACGCTGTGATTTATCAAGATTGGCCACTGTAATTAATTCTTTGTCTAGGAAACCGTCTTGTTGAAGATAAACGTCATGTTCTTCGGAATAAGGGAAATACATATTATCTGCTACTTTTTTCATTTCTGAAATTTCTGACTGAGATAATTTTACTTTATTGAGAATTCGAACATAATCTGAGTTGTATTTATTTTCAACGACTTGAATTTGTTCAATAGCATAATCAATACACCATTTCGCAATATAATTGGTGTAGAAGTTATTGTTTACGTTATTTTCATATTCATTTGGACCAGTTACTCCCAAAATTACATATTGATTTTTTTGTGTTGAAAAAGTGGCTCTTTGGTGCCAAAAACGAGCAATCCCAATTAGGACTTCTAATCCTTTTTCGGGAATATAACTGTAGTCACCTGTGTATCGGTAGTAATTAAAAATTGCGAAGGCAATGGCACCATTTCTATGGATTTCTTCAAAAGTAATTTCCCATTCGTTGTGACATTCTTCACCATTCATAGTAACCATTGGATACAATGCTGCGCCATTTTTAAAACCCAATTTTTCAGCGTTTTCAATGGCTTTTTGTAACTGATTGTAACGATACGCCAATAAATTTCTTGCTACTTGTTGGTCTTTGGTCGCCATGTAGAAAGGAATACAATACGCTTCAGTATCCCAGTAGGTAGAACCACCATATTTTTCGCCTGTAAATCCTTTTGGACCGATATTGAGTCGAGAGTCTTTTCCAGAGTAGGTTTGGTTTAATTGAAAGATATTAAAACGAATTCCTTGTTGTGCTTTAACATCTCCCTCGATGGTAATATCACTCATTTTCCAAATTTTCCCCCATTCAGTTTTTTGATCTTCGAATAATTGATGATAACCAACAACTAATGCTATTTCTATGATATTTTTTGCTGCAGCAAATGTATTTACATGATTTGTAGAGACAGTGTATCCGCCAAATTTCTGAATCGCAACTTTCTGCTCTTTTTCAACAGAAATATTGTAGGCAAGCATTATTTTATCATCTGTTTGCTCTGTTACAACTGGCTTTACGTCTTGTAAAACATCATTAAGTAAAATGCTGTTTTGCATAAAAGTAGTCGCTTCAAAATGTGTTTTAAAAGTTCTAGCAGTAACAAAAGCTTGATTGCTATCATGGGCAACACTTATTGGTTCCCAAAATTTTTCTTCCCAATTGGCATCTTCGTTATGAACTCCAGCATCAAGATAGGGTTTAAAAATTATCGTGGCATCAGAATTTAATGGAGTTATTTCATAATTAATTACACCAACTTCATCTAAATCTAAAGACAAAAAACGGCAAACATTGACATTAATTTCAGTTCCATTTTGTAAAATTGCGTTGAATGACCGGTAATAGATACCTTCTTTCATGTTTAATTCACGACGGAAATTCGAAACAGACTTGCAAGTAGCTAAGTCTAGGTTTTCACCATTAATCTCAATGTTGATCCCAATCCAGTTTGGAGCATTTAAAACTTTAGCAAAATATTCGGGATAGCCATTTTTCCACCAACCTACTTTCGTTTTATCAGGATAGTAAACTCCTGCAATATAACTTCCTTGAAATGTTGCGCCAGAGTAGTGCTCTTCAAAGTTGGCGCGTTGTCCCATCGCACCGTTCCCGATACTAAATAAGCTTTCGGAGGATTTTACTCGTTCAGTATTAAATCCTTCCTCGATAATCGACCAGTTATCTGGTTTTATATAATCTTGGTTCATTTTTTTCTACGTTAAAAAAAGTTTTAAGTTTTGGTATGCAAACAAGAAACAAAAATTAATTAATTAATGACTCTATAAAAGCTTCGTCAATAAATGTAAAATCTTTAAATATGTATTTAGCTTCATGTAATATTTTTTCATCTCCAATACCAATACTAATCATATTGGCACTATTTGCCGCTTGTATTCCTGCAACAGAGTCCTCAAAAACAAGGGAATTTTCATTTTTTGATTGTAACAAATGTGCTGCTCGAAGGAAAACTTCAGGGTCAGGTTTTGCATTGGTAACATCATTACCGTCTACAATAGCATCGAACAAATTTAAAATTCCTGTTTTTTCAAGAATAGGCCTTGCGTTTTTACTCGCTGAACCTAAAGCGATAAGTTGGTTTTTTTCTTTGATAAATTCTAAAATCGGAAGCACACCTGGTAGTATTTCGTTTTGGTTCATATCAACTAAATAGGATAGATAGTCCTCGTTTTTTTGAATAAGCCATTTATCTTTATCTTCTTGAGAAGCTTTTATTTTTCCAAGTTCCAATATGATATCGAGAGAACGAACTCTACTCACTCCTTTCAGTTGTTCGTTGTGCTCTGGGGTAAATTCAATCCCTAATTGCGCTGCTATTTTTTGCCATGCTAAAAAATGGTATTTTGCCGTATCAACAATAACGCCATCAAGGTCGAATATGAATGCTTTTTTATTTGTCATTTCGATATTTTTTATACTAAATCAGATGCTTTTTCTTTCACCGAAAAAACAGAAAGACCTGCAAGAACAAGTGAAATTCCTGCTATTGTTATAATAATTATTGGTGGAAAATTATAGCTTGCAATAATACTTCCTAAAATGCCCGAAACTATTTGAGGTATTGTAATGGTAGCATTAAATAATCCCATGTAAACTCCCATTTTATTTGCAGGAAGAGAACTAGAAAGCATTGCATATGGTAATGCTAATATTGAAGCCCAAGCAATCCCAACTCCCACCATCGAGAAAAGCAACAACGTTTTGTCATGAATAAAATACATAGAAATTAGACCTAAACCTCCTAAAAATAATGAAAAACCGTAAGTCTTTTTTCGGCCAATGGCCTTTGCAATATAGGGAATCATCAGCGCAAAAATGGCGGCGATGGCACTATAAAATCCAAACATAACACCGGTCCAGTTTCCCGCTTCATTAAAACCCAGTGATGTTGCGTCATTTGCTTCTGCACCCCAAACTTGGTTTGCGATTGCTCTAGTGGTATAAACCCACATTAAAAATAAAGCAAACCAGGAGAAGAATTGTACTATTCCTAATTGCCAAAATATTTTTGGTGCAGCAACGATTAATTTTATGAAATTTGTTTTTTCTTTGACCTCAGGCGCAGTAAGATCAATATTATTGTATTCTGCATGTTGTTTTGGAGCATATTCTTTTGTCCTAAAAACAGTCCACAAAACACTTAAAAGTAGTATTGCACCACCAATGTAAAATGACCAAATCACAGAGTCAGCTACTTTTTCTCCAGCTGCTGGAACGTTCGCTACATTTAATTTAGTTAAGATATAGGGCAACAAAGAACCAAAAACAGCACCAAAATTGATTAATGCACTTTGCAGTGAGTACCCTAAGTTTTTTTGTTCATCGTTTACCATATCTCCAACTAATGCTCGAAAAGGTTGCATAGTCACATTAAAAGAAGTATCCATTAATAATAATGCCGAAGCACCAAAAATAAGTGGTGGAATTATATGAGTAAAACTTCCCGCATTGGGCATAAAGAACATGGCCAAAGCCGAAACTATTGCACCAAAAAATATGAAAGGAATGCGACGACCTAATCTAGTCCAAGTTTTGTCACTCGATAAACCAATAATTGGTTGAACTATTAAGCCAGCTAATGGTGCCGCGAGCCAAAAAAGACCGATACTATGCACATCAGCGCCGTATGCCTCTAAAATCCTGCTAGTGTTTCCGTTTTGTAGCGAATAGCCAATTTGAACGCCAAGGAATCCGAAGCTAAGATTCCAGATTTGCCAAAAACTTAGTTTGGGTTTTTTCATTATCGTAAATGTTAATTTATACGATAAGCTATGCGCTTATCAAAACTTTATTTTTGTTTTCGAAGTAAAAAGGACAAGCTTTGATAATGGTTGTAAATATAATAAAGAATTTAAAAGGTGATGGTTTCGGCTTAAAAAAAAACGACGAACTAGTTACGAAAACGTTTTTTGTTAATAAATATAGCCAACTTATTTAGTAGACTCTCTTTCAACAAGCTCCGTTTCGATAACTTCTATTTTGTATTGCTCTTCGGCAGCTTCTTCTTCGTTTTCCAATCTTTCAATCAGCATTTTTGCGGCTTTGCCTCCCATTTTAATACCGTTTTGGCTCACTGTAGAAATACTTGGAGTAGCATATTTTGAAATAATACCGTCGGTAAAACCGATAACAGACAAATCTTCTGGAACTTTAATATTGTGTTTTTTAGCTATTTTCAACGCTGTAACAGCAAATATTTCATTGACAGCAAATAGGGCTTCTATTTCGTTGTTAAGAATTAAATTTTCTATTGATGCCTCGAAATTTTCTGTATCTTCAATTTTCAGAATTATATTTTCGTCAACCTTTATGTCATTGTTTGTAAGCGCTTTCCTGTATCCATCGGTTCGTAGTTTACCCACACTCACATAATCAACAGTACTAATAATAGCAATTTTTTTTAGTCCTTTATCGATCAAAAATTGTGTTGCATTGTAGGCAGCTAAATTATCATCAATGATTACTTTATCACAAAGAATATCATTAGTAACTCTATCAAAAAGTACCACTGGCATTCCTTGATTTATTACTTCTGCGATGTGATGAAAATCCTTTTTTTGTTGGGTTTCTTTGGATAAAGACATGATAAAACCATCAATACTACCATTGGCTAACATTTCCATGTTAATTACTTCTTTATCAAAAGATTCGTCAGATAAGCAGACTATAACATTGTATCCGTTTTCATTGGCAACAGCTTCAACTCCGCTAATAACAGTTGCAAAAAAGTGATGAATAATTTCTGGTATGATTACACAAATTGTTTTAGTCTTTCTGTTTTTTAAGCTTAATGCAATGTTGTTTGGCTTGTAATTATATAATTTAGCAAAAGCTTGCACTTTTTGTCTGGTATCTTCACTTATTTCCAGACTGTTTTTTAAAGATTTTGAAACAGTTGAAATGGAGACATCGAGTTCTTTAGCTATTTCTTTGAGAGTTACTTTTCTTTTCATTAGATATGTTTTGTGAATACAGATTTCTGAATAAAGATATATTATATTTTTACATTTGTTAAATTTAATCCCAAAATAATAAAATATTCAAAAAGTTTTCAACACGCAAACGTTTTCGAAGCAAATTTAACATGTGTTTATTTCAGAGATGGCTGATTTTAAATAATTTTAACTAATTTTAACATTCGAAGTAAAAATACAAGCACAAAACTAACTTTTAACCTAAACAAAATGTATGAAAACAATTTATAAAAAGTTGTTATTTTTATTACTAGCGCTGCCTTTTAGTCTACTTGCACAAAGTACATTGACAGGTGTTGTTTTTGATTCTAATACTAATCAACCTTTACCTGGTGTGAATGTTGTCGTTCAAGGTGCTAATAGTAGCACAACAACCGATTTTGACGGAAAATTTAAACTTGGAGGTGTTAAAAACGGAGATAAAATACTTTTCTCCTATATTGGTTATGACTCCAATACAATCACTTTTTCCGGACAAAAAGAAGTAAGTGTTACACTTACAGAAGCATCCAACTTATTGCAAGAAGTGGTAGTCCAAGTAGGATATGGTGGTGTTAAAAAGAGAGACTTAACAGGTTCTGTAACACAGATTGCTGCGAAAGATTTCAATAAAGGTGCAAACGTAACCGCTGAAAATTTATTGGCCGGTCGCGTTGCTGGTTTGACTATTAATGCGGGTGGCGGTGCGCCTGGAAGCGGATCTCAAATTAGAATTCGTGGTGGTTCGTCTTTAAGTGCATCTAACGATCCTTTAATTGTAATTGATGGTTTACCTATTACAAATGACGCTAACGTAGGTGCTACATCAATCCTAGCCTCATTGAACCCAAATGATATAGAAAGTTTCAACGTGTTAAAAGACGCGTCTGCCTCTGCAATTTATGGTTCAAGAGCTGCTAATGGTGTTATAATTATCACTACAAAGCGTGGCGGAAAGAAATTATCAGTAGATTATAACTTCCAATACGGTTCTGGTCGTATTATCAACAAATTGGACATGATGAATGCGCAGCAGTTTACGAGCTTTTTACAGCAAAATCATCCTTCACGCGTTGGAGAACTCGGCATTTTAAATCCAAATATTGTGGATAATCCAGCGACTCCTGAAAATGAGGCTAGAGAATTTTATAATACAGACTGGCAAGATGCTATTTACAGAAGAACAGATTTTGTAGATAACAATTTAAGTTTGAGAGGACAATTATTTAATAAGATTCCTGCTAAATTAACCATTAATAATACTTATCAGCAGGGATTGCGTTTAACAAACGATTTTACGAGAAATAACGTTTCGGTGGCATTAAACCCTAAGTTCTTTGACGACCATTTAAAACTTAATGTTTCAGCTTTATATAGTAATGAACGTAACAGATTTGCTAATAACGTTGAAGGTACCGCGATTCGTTTCGACCCAACCAAACCAGTTAGAAATCCTTATAGTAATAATTTTGGTGGTTTCTTTGAATATGAAAATCCGACACAGCCGGACGGTTTAGTTCCTCAATCGCCACGGAATCCTGTTGCGGAGTTATTGCAAACTGATGACACAGGTGTTAATAACCGTTTTTTAGGGAATTTTGAAATCGACTATAAATTTCATTTTTTTCCATCTTTGAGAGCAGTTGTTAATTTAGGTTTTGACGAATCTAATGGTATTAGAAGGATAAATAGAGGCACAGTTGGTGTGGCAACAAGTCCGTTTTTAATTGACACTTTTATTGGAACTAATATTAGAGATGAAGATACACGCAGAAACAAATTGCTTGATGCGTATTTTGTTTACAACAAAAAATTTGGCACTACAAGTATAGAGGCAACTGCTGGTTATTCATATCAAAAATTTGAGTTTAGTGGCTTCAGAAGTAGAAACAGAAATAACCCTGCAGATGCGCCTGATGTTATTGATGCGCCAGATGAAGTTTTACTTGGATATTTTGCAAGGACTAATATAGGGTTTAAAGACAATAAGTATCTATTGACATTATCTTTTAGAAGAGATGGTACTTCGCGTTTTTCAGAGGAAAACCGTTGGGGCAATTATCCTTCTGCTGCTTTTGCTTGGAAAATGAAAGAAGATTTCTTTAAAGACAGTAAGATGATTTCTGATTTTAAATTAAGATTGGGTTGGGGGATCTCTGGACAACAAGCCATTCCTGTTGGGGATTTTTTCTTGCCAAAATATACTACCGGACTACTTAATTCGCAATATAGTTTCGGTGGGCAATCATTTCTTGCAGGAGTTCCAAATGCATATAATCCAAATATCAAATGGGAAGAAACAGCATCTTACAACGCAGGTATTGATTACGGATTATTTGACAACAGATTATCAGGAAGTGTAGATGTTTTTTATAAATTAACTGATGATTTATATTTTAGAGATACTCCGTTTGCAGATGGTAGCAATTTTACCAATCAAGGACCAGCAAGCGGTGGTAGTTTCTCAACGAAAGGTATCGAGTTTAATTTAAATGCAGAGGTAGTTAGAGGCGACAATTTTAATTGGAACGTCAATTTTAATGCTACTTCATTTGAGAGAAGAATTGAAGAACTTCCTGCTGGAACAAGAGAACAATTTTTTGGTGGTTCAGGTGGAGGTTTTGGAGGTACATCATTAATAAATAGAGTTGGTTTTACACCAGGGTCATTTTTTGTGTATAAACAGTTGTATAATCCAAATGGTTCGCCTATCGATGGTGCTTTTGCCGATTTAAATAGCGACGGAATTATTAATGCTAGTGATCGATATTTATATAAAAATGCTGATCCCGATGCGGTATTTGGTTTTTCATCAAATATGAATTACAAAAACTTTGACTTCTCTTTCTTTTTAAGAGCAAGTGTTGGAAATAGAATATTGAACCAAGTAAATGCTACACGTGCTTACTCTGAATATGCAGTTGGCAACGACGCTCAGCTTGCTAATATCCCTAACGCCTTTAATAATACTGGTTTTGGTACACCTAATGATATTACAGCTCTTTCCGATATTTATGTTGAGAATGGTTCTTTTTTACGTATGGATAACATCACTGTAGGTTATACATTCCCTGAATGGTTAGATGGCAAAGCATCGTTACGTCTATTTACTGGTGTACAGAACGCATTTATAATAACAGAATATTCAGGTTTAGATCCTGAAATTACAAATGATGGACTTGATAATACAATATATCCAAGACAAAGACAATTTTTGTTCGGAGCAAATTTAAAATTCTAAAATAACTATGAAAAAAAGTAAGTTTAATTTTATTTATCTAGCGCTTATTGCAGTTGTTTTTACTTCATGTGAAAGCGATTTAGATATTACACCAAATGATCCTGATACGTTTCTTTCGGAAGAGTTTTTTTCTCAACCTGATGCTTACAAAAAAGGATTAGCAGGTGTTTACGGTAATTTGGCTTTAACTGGAACAAATGGTCCAGAATCGTCAAACATTGGTGGTATCGACGCAGGTACTAGCCAATACGGTCGTTGTTTATGGTATTTGCAAAATCTTTCTACAGACGAAGCTATCTGGAGTTATGAAAATGATGGTGGTGTGAGAGATTTACAACGTAACATTTGGAATGCTGACAATGTCATTATTAGAGGTATGTTTAGTAGAGGAATGTTTCATGTAGCTTTATGTAATGAGTATTTAAGACAAACAACTCCTGAAAAATTATCAGCAAGAGGTGTGACAAACGCTACTTTATTGAGCGATATTCAAGATTATAGAAATGAAATGAAAGCTATGAGAGCGTTGGCCTACTATCATTTGATGGATATGTTTGGTAAAGCTGCGTTTAATACAGAAGATCAGGCGGTTGCTATAGCTGGTGTCCAATATAATAGACAGCAACTATTTCAATTTATTGAAACAGATTTAACAGCTTTAATTCCGCTTTTAAAAGCACCAAGAAGCAATGAAAGCGGTCGTTTAGATCAGGCATTTGCAAGAATGATTTTAGCAAAGATGTATCTTAATGCTGAAGTTTATGTTGGACAAAATAGATATCAGGATTGTATGACGCAATGTGAAGCAATTATCGCTGGTGGTTATGTTCTTGAACCTAATTATTTAGATAATTTTAGAGCTGATAATAACACATCCACAGAGATGATTTTTGCTATTCAATCTGACGGTTTAGTAACGCAAAATTTTGGACCAACAACAGTTATGGTCAACGGTTCTGTTGGTTCACTTGAGACTAACGGTATTTCGCTAGGAGTTAATGCCGGTGGTTGGGGTGGTGCCATTCGTTTAAGAAAGCAGTTTGTTGAAAAATTCAACGGATCAGATTTTGACTTTGATGCAAGAAAAACGCTGTCAGGTGGCGGATTGAGAACGTTAGATATCTTAGATATTAATAATAGAAATCAAGGTTTTATTTTAGCTAAGTTTTCCAATGTTTCTTCCAATGGATTACCTGGTTCGAACCCTACATTTGTTGATACAGATTTCCCACTATTTAGATTAGCAGATGCTTACTTAATGTACGCCGAGGCACAGATGAGAAAAGATGGTGCAACAAATGGTAGTTCTGTAACTAATTTAACTTCACAATCTCTCGGATATATCAATGCTTTGAGAGAAAGAGCTAACGATGGAAATTTTGCTAATGTAACATCAAACCAAGTTACTCTTGACTTTATATTAGATGAAAGATCACGAGAATTGCATTGGGAAGCACACAGAAGACAAGATTTGATCCGTTTCGGCAAATATTCTGGTGGGAATTATATTTGGGCATGGAAAGGAAATGCTCCAGCAGGTATTGCTATTTCGGCAAACCGAAATGTTTACCCAATTCCACAACTTGCTTTAGTAGCAAACCCTAATTTAACTCAAAATACAGGTTATTAATAATTAATAAAGTAAATATGAAAAATATAGTAAAATCAATTTTAGCAGTAACAATCAGTGCTTTTCTTATCACATCGTGTGAGGATGAGCAAGATTTAAAGTTCATAAGACCAGCTGAGTCGTTTTCAATAATTACGCCTTTAACAGGTGATGCGGTTGTTTTGAATGAAACTACCCCAAGCAATCCAGGAATTTCTTTAACATGGTCAGAGGCAGATTTTTCAACGCCTACTGAAGTACAATATGCGGTAGAGTTGGCACCTGCAGGATCAGATTTTTCTACTGCACAAGTGTTGGCTACAACAACAAATGAATTCATAAGCGTTCAATCAAGTCAATTAAACTTTGCAGTTTTAGTTGCTGGTGGTACTCCTTTTGTTCAAAGTCCAGTTGATATTAGAATTAAAGCAACTGTTGGCTCTTCTGAACCAACTTATTCTAATACTATTACTTACTTGGTAACAACTTATGGCTGTTTAGGACAATTTGCAGTTGGTGCAGGAATTCCTTCTGCTGGCTGGAATTGGGACAATCCGTTAAATCTAATCTGCGATGATAATGTGTTGACTGCATCAGTAACTTTTGCCAACGGTACTTTTAGATTTTTTACAGAAGAGTCAAATTGGGGATCAGGAAGAAATTTTCCATACTACACTGGTCTTGGTTATAAAATAAGTACAAATTTTGAAAATGCAAACGATGGAGACTCTAATTTTAGATTTATAGGTACACCTGGTGTTCACCGTTTAAAAATTGATGAAAATCAAAAATCAATTACGGCATTCCAAGGTGCAACAGCGGCAAATTCTTATTGGTTAGTTGGTCGTGCTACACCTGGAGGATGGTCGTGGACAGGTAATAATGAGTCTGAATTAGGTCTTGTCGCTCCAGGTATTTATCAGGCGATCATCCGTTTTAGTTCTGAGGCTGGTGCTGAAGCGACTTTCAGAATTTGGTTAGCAAATGACGGCGGTGACAGTTGGAGTTCTCCAAATAGAAATTACCCTTCTTTCGATAATGATGGTTATACAATTGACGATGAGTTAGAAAATTCAAACGATGGAGATAGTAACTTTAGATATACTGGACCAAATGCCGTTCGAAGATTTACTGTTAACACAATCACAAAAGTGATTACAGTTGACTAATTAAAATTTAATTTTATAGGGCTGAATCTAGTAAAACTGTTCAGCCCTTTTTTTTATCAAAAAATTAATAAAAGTTATGAAAAAAGCATTCCTTTCTCTCTTTCTCGCATTCGTTTTCAATATGAATGCACAGATTACAACATCACCTTCACCGGTGTTAGCCGATCAACCAGCGACAATTACTTTTAATAAAGCTGGTACACCTTTAGCGGCTTACAATGGTATTATTTATGCTTATGTAGGCGTAACCGTCAATGGTACTCAATGGCAAAATATTAAAGGTAGTCCAATTTGGGGAAATAATATTCAACCTCAAATGACCCAGACAGCGCCAGGTGCAAATACCTACACTTTAAGTATTACACCTGATTTATTTACGTATTTTGGTGTTTCACCAGCCAATTCAATCACACAGATTTGCATTATTTTTAGAAGTGCAGATGCTACCTTGCAAACATCAGACGCATTCATTCCTGTTGGAGCATTTCAATACAATTTGTCGTCACCATTGTTAAACAGTAGTTCTATAATTAATAGTGGCGCCAATCAACTGATCACCGCAAGTAATACAAATGGAGTTGCAACTTACAATTTACTAGCTAATGGGGTTACTATTAACACTGCAACTACTTCAAATTACTCTTTTACTGATACAAACATTACTGTTAATAAAAATTACGAATTAAGAGTTACACAAGGCAATACAACTTTTACAGCCAGATTCTCTGTAATTATTAATCCTGGGACAAATTCGGCAGCTATGCCTGCGGGATTAGTTGATGGTATAAATTATAATCCAACAGATCCAACTAGAGCAACCCTCGTTTTAAATGCTCCTTTTAAAAGTTTTGTATACGTTGCTGGAAGTTTTAATAACTGGCAACCAACATCAGGATTTGCAATGAGAAGAGATAGTGCACCAGGATCGACGAGGTTTTTCCTTGAATTAACAGGATTGACGCCGGGACAGATTTATGCTTATCAATATTGGGTTTGTGATGTCGTAAATTTACCAGTTGGTTCGCCTGCAATTGTTAAAACTGCTGACCCATTTTCTACTCTTGTCCTGTCACCATTTGACGACCCAGAAATACAGACACTTGGAGTATTCCCTAACTTGCCTGCTTATTCAACAATTGCGCCAGGTCAAGAAAGAGAAGTAACCGTGCTACAAACAGGACCGAATAATTTATTTTCTTATAATTGGAGCAGCGCGACCACAAATTTTGTTAAACCTAAAAAGAAAGATTTAGTGTTTTATGAAGTTTTGATCAGAGATTTTGATGCAACAAGAACGTATCAAGATTTAATTAATAGAATCGATTATTTTAAGAATCTGAAGATAAATGCTATTAAATTGATGCCAGTTATGGAGTTTGAAGGTAACATGAGTTGGGGTTACAATACGGTTTTTCATATGGCGTTGGACAAACGTTACGGTCCGCCAGTTAAATTGAAAGAATTTGTAGATTTATGTCATCAAAACGGTATTGCGGTAATTTTAGATATAGCATTAAATCATGTTTTTGGACGTTCACCTTTAGAAAGAATGTGGATGTTAGATTCTGATAACGATGGTTGGGCTAACGGAACAGGGCCAAGAACAACTACCGAAAACCCTTATGTTAATCAAGTTGCCTTACATAGCTATAATGTGGGAAGTGACTTAAATCATTTTAGAGAAACAGGTCCAGGCGGGAATTTAACAAATACTTATGCTATTCGTACAATTCAATATTGGATTAATGAATTTAAAATTGATGGTTACCGTTGGGATTTAACGAAAGGATTTACAAACCAGTGTACTTCAATGGATGAAGGTTGTACAAATGGCTATAGAACCGATCGTGTTGCGAAAATGAAATGGTATGCGGACAATCAATGGGCAGCAGATCCACTTTCGCTTGTAATTTTTGAACATTTAGGAACTGGTGGTTCAGCGCAAGAAGAAGTGGAATGGGCCAGTTATAATAGAGTTGGAAACCAAGGTGGTATCATGCAGTGGAGAAAAATGACTGATCCTTATGCAAACTTATTGAAAGGAAATGCGACAAACCTTGCAGCGGTTACTGATCCATCTGATAGAATGATTGGCTACGCAGAAAGTCATGATGAAGAGAGAGTAGTTTATAAAGCATTGAATGAGGCCGGACAAACCGTTGGTAATTTAGATAAAGTTTTACAAAGATTGCCTGCAATGGGTTCAGTTTTATTTATGGTGCCTGGACCAAAAATGATTTGGCACTTTGGTGCACTTGGATGGGATGACTCTTTATTCTTATGCAGCAACGGTACCGTTCAGTTTAATGATGGATGTAAATTAGATACTAAACCTCAGCCTCAATGGGCAGAAAATTGGTTACAAAATCCTGCTAGAGCAAACGTTTATAACCAATGGGCTAGACAAATTGATTTAAGAATAAGGGAAGATGTGTTTGAAAATGGTCAATTTGCATGGAATTTTAGCCAAGTTGGAAGACCACGATTAGATGTTTGGACATCAACATCTCCCACACCGTCATTGAGTTATGTGTTTGTGTTGACAAATTTTTCAGATAGCACTTATAATGTTCCGGGTGGTTTCCCTTTTACCGGTAACTGGGTGAATTTAATGGATAATACTACATTAAACGTTACTAATCAAAATCAAAATGTTTCTATTGAACCCGGTGGTTATCGAATATTTGGTAACCAGCAAAGTGCTCTGGATATTGTAAACAATGAATTTAGAAGTTTAGCTCTTTATCCAAATCCAACGTCTGGAAGTTTTACTATAAACGGCTTAGTATCGAAAGTCGATGTTTACTCAGTAACTGGACAATTAGTAAAATCATTTGACTCTATATCTACAGAAAATTATCAATTTGATGTGAATGATTTAAACAGAGGTGTCTATTTAGTTAAAATAGTAGATGCTAATAATAACACTAAGACTACAAAGTTAATTAAAGAATAAAACACGAGTTAAAAATTAATTCAGAAAGCCACGTTTTTAGAGCGTGGCTTTTTTTGTATTTTTACCGTTTATTTATTGGCAATTTTTAATCATTAACAATGCAAAAATCAATTAAATATAAAGGGTTAAAGTTTTTTAAAATTTTAGGAGTTGCGATGGCTTCAATTCTTTTTTTGATGTTCGTGCTTCCAATTCTTTTTCCTGAAAAAATTGCTAATGAAGTAAAATTATTTGCAAATAAAAAGCTCACAGGCGAACTTGACTTCAAAGAAACGAAACTTTCCTTTTTTAATCATTTCCCATCACTAACTCTTACTCTCACCGATTTTTCACTAAAAGGCTCAGCACCCTATGTTAAAGAAACTTTAGTTTCAGCACAAGAAGTGGCTTTTGGTATTAATTTAAAGTCGCTTTTACTTGATAAAAAAATAAATATTGATAAAATTTTTGTTTCCGATGCTGTTATAAATGTTCGCGTAAATGAAAAAGGTCAAGCAAATTATAATGTTTATATCGCGGAACCTAGAAAAAAGAAAAAAAGTAATGATAGTGAAACTGCACTGCGACTTGAAAAAATTGTTATCGAAAACACAAGGTTAGTTTATGATGATAAAGCAACTAAAATGTTAATCGATGCAAAAGGTTTCAATTATGCTGGTAATGGTGATTTAGATTTAGCGGTCTTTGAAATATATACAGAGGCACAAATTGACGATTTTAGTTTAACATACAACGGCGAACAATATTTGAAAAATAAAAAGGTCGACGCCGATTTAATAACTAATATTAATACAAACTCTTTGGCTTTTGTATTTCAACAAAACAACTTAAAAATTAATAAACTACCAGTTGATTTCATAGGGAAGTTTGACTTCTTGAGCAATGGATACAATATGGATTTTAATATCAAATCTACCAATAGCAAGCTAAATGACTTTTTTACTGCATTACCTCCAAGTTATGTTACGTGGCTCAAAAAGACAAAAGTGGAAGGAAACACCGATTTATCGTTTACTTTAAAAGGAAAATATATTGAGTCCAAAAATCAAAAGCCCGATTTAGCCTTCAATATGAAAATTAGAAACGGTATGATAAATTATAGCGATGCTCCATTCCCTGTTTCCAATATCTTTTTAAATTTTGACACTAAATTACCTTCTTTGGATACTGAAAAACTACTTGTAAATATTGACTCGGTATTCTTCAATGTCAATAAAGATTATATAAAAGGAATTATCAAAACTGAAGGAATGTCAACACCAAAAATAGATGCTCGAATTAATTCAAAAATTGATTTGGCAGCTATGGGCAGAGCATTCGGTATACAAAATATGGATTTGAGAGGCATTTTGAATATGGATATTAAATCAAATGGTATTTATGATAAAAAAATGGCAAAATTCCTGTAACTAATGGTTCGATTTCTTTCAAAAACGGGTATATCAAAACGGATTATTATCCTAATCCTTTAAAGAATATTACGCTTTTAGCAAACGTTGTTGACAAGAAAGGTACGCTTCAAGATTTGAATGTAAGCATCGCTCCAGCGTCATTTGAATTTGAAGGAAAACCTATATATGTTAATGCAAAACTTAAAAACTTTGAAAACATTTATTATGATATAAAAGCCAAAGGCGAACTTGATATTGCTAAAATATATAAAGTGTTTTCTCAAAAAGGATTAGAATTAAAAGGATATATAAATGCTGATGTTGCCTTTAAAGGATCTCAAAATGATGCTATGAACAGAAGATATAATAAACTTCAGAATAGCGGAACATTGAAATTGAGAAATATCAAAACCACTTCGGAATATTTACCACAACCATTTATTATCAAAGAAGGGACTTTTATTTTCAATCAAGATAAAATGAATTTCAATAACTTTTTAGCTTCTTATGGTCAATCCGATTTTAAAATGAATGGATATTTACAAAATGTCATCGATTTTGTACTAACAGATAATGCAATTTTAAAAGGCAACTTTACGCTGCATTCAAATTATATTAATATAGATGAATTTATGCTGCCAAATGAAATAACAACTGTTTATCCTCCGATGACTGCTCCAACTGAAACCAAAGTTGAAACTGGTGTTGTTGTAATTCCGTCCAACTTCGATTTGTAATTTAATGCCACAGCCAATAAAATTAATTTTGATGGTTTAGACATTGATAATTTGAAAGGTAACATGAAAATCAATCAGGGAAAACTTGAACTTAGAAAGGCAGGGTTCGATTTGATTGGCAGTACTGTTCTTATGGATTTAGTTTATGGAAGTCAATCTACCGAGAAAGCATTTTTTAATTTTAAAGTGGATGCCAAAGAGTTTGACATAAAACGTGCTTATGACGAAGTAAAAATGTTTAGAGAAATGGCTTCTGCTGCCGAAAGCGCTGAGGGAATTGTATCACTGAATTATAAAGTAGCAGGAATTCTTGATGGTAATATGTCGCCCATTTATCCTTAGTTAACTGGTGGTGGAACATTATCCGTTAAAAATGTGAAAATGAAAGGATTTAAAATGTTTGGAATAGTAAGTAAAAAAACAGGTAAAGAAGCCATAGCAAATCCTGACTTGTCTAAAGTTGATATTAATACAACCGTAAAAAATAATATTATTACTATAGAGCGTTTCCGATTTAAAGTTGCTGGTTTCCGCCCACGAATAGAAGGGACAACAAGTTTTGATGGATTATTAAATATTAAAATGCGGTTAGGTTTACCTCCGTTAGGAATTATTGGAATTCCACTTAAAATAACGGGAACAAAAGACAATCCAAGGGTAAGGTTAGGTAAAGAAACCCAAGACCTTGAAGAGACAGAGTATGATGGTGATGTTCCTCAATCACTTTCAACGGAACCAAAATAATAAATTGTTCCGCGCGCATGCTAAACACTATCGATTAATACTGTCTCGTACGCTATTGCTATTAGTTTTTCTTCTGATACAATTTTAATGTAATTGTGTTTTATTTCCTTTTTTTAAGATAGTAGCCTTTCTAAATTTATTTCTTCTATCTGTTTTTTCTGTTTTATTTGATATTATTAAAAATTTGAAACAAATGATTAAATATTGAGCTTACATATCAATTTTTAATAAAAATATCTGTACTTCCGTAGAACTATTGTGTATTAAATGTAAACATAGAAAAGCGCGTTAAAAAGTTTAGGATTAAAAAGTTACAATAATTTTAAACGGAGCTAAATCTTAAAAAATTTGTAAATTTTTCTTAAAGTCTGATAATTTATTAATTTGTTAACATTTTAACAATTGACTAATATTGTATTTGTTTTGTTAAACAAAAAAGCAATCACTATGAAGAAAATTTCCCACTTATTAAATTTGTTGCTCTTATTTACAGCAACTGCCGGCTTTGCTCAGACTGCCAGAGTACAAGTCATTCACAACTCTCCCGACTTGGCAGCACAACAAGTTGATATTTATATCAACGGTGTTTTAGAGTTGGACAATTTTGCCTTTAGAACGGCAACTCCTTTTCTAACTCTACCTGCTCACACGAGTATTACTATTGACGTGGCACCGAGCAACAGTACATCAGTGTCTCAAACACTGTCTACTACAACAACAACATTAACTGCTGGTGAAACTTATATTATAGTAGCCAACGGTATTATTAGTCCAACTGGGTATTCAGTTGCACCAAATTTTGCATTGAATATTTATACAGGCGGTCGTGAAGGAACACCTGTTCTAACAAACACTGATGTATTAGTAGTTCACGGCTCTCCTGATGCCCCAATTGTGGACGTTGTAGAGTCGGGAGTTGGATTAGGAACATTTGTTGATAATTTAGCTTATGGTACGTTTACTAATTATTACGAATTACCAACGGCTAATTATGTTTTAGATGTAAAAGATCAAACTGGAACAACAACTGTAGCACGATATTCAGCTCCTTTAAGTGATTTGTTTCTACAAAGTGATGCAATAACTGTAGTGGCTAGTGGATTTTTAAATCCTGCAGTAAATAGTGATGGTCCAGCCTTTGGATTATTGGTTGCTACTGCTGCTGGTGGTGATTTAATACCGTTACCATCGCCTGTAAACCCAACAGCTCGTTTGCAAGTAATTCACAACTCGCCTGATGCTGCTGCACAAACGGTTGATGTATATGTAAACGGTGATTTATTTATAGACAATTTCCAATTTAGAAAAGCTACTGAGTTTAGAACAGTTCCTGCTGGTGTTGCTTTAACTATTGATATTGCTCCAGGAAACAGTACATCTGTTGCAGAAAGTATTTATGACATTACTACTACTCTTGCAGATGGTGAAACCTACATTGCAGTTGCCAACGGAATTGTTTCTCCAACTGGATATAGCGTAGCTCCAAACTTTGCTCTAAATGTATTTGCTCAAGGTCGTGAAACGGCTTCTAATCCAGCAGAAACAGATGTATTAGTAAACCATGGTTCACCTGATGCTCCAACAGTGGATGTTGTAGAAACGGGTGTTGGTGCAGGAACTATTGTAAACGATATCTCTTTCCCAGAATTTCAAGGCTATTTAGAGTTACGTAATTTAGATTTCACCTTAGAAGTTCGTGATGCAACTGGAACAACCACTGTGGCAAGATATTTAGCTCCGCTTCAAACATTAAATTTAGATGGTGCAGCTATAACTGTAGTGGCTAGTGGATTTTTAAATCCTGCAGTAAATAGCGATGGTCCAGCCTTTGGATTATGGGTAGCTACTGCTGCTGGTGGTGATTTAATACCGTTACCAACAGTTCCATTAAATGTCAATGATTTTAATCTTGACCAAATTGCTGTTTATCCTAATCCAGCTAACACGGTTTTAAACATAAACATTCCGTTTGCATTTGAGAGTTCAAAGGCAACGCTTTACGATTTAAATGGTAGAGTAATTATTAAAAATACGTCTACTGTTAATCCAATTGATGTATCAGGAATAGCTAATGGTGTTTACATGTTATCTTTAGATGTTGATAATAACGTCATCAACAAAAAAATTGTTATAAAGAACTAAGTTTAAGCAAATGTAGTTAATTGAAAAGGTCGTTTTTATTTAAAACGGCCTTTTTTTGTAGTTTCTAAAATGTATCTTTGTTTTATTTTTAAGTAAATTTTATCTATGAATAGTGCAATTGCCGGATTTTCTAAATTATCCAAAGAAGAAAAAATCAATTGGATTGCCAACGAATATTTCGCTAATCCATCAGAAGCTTTAACTACTATAAAACAATATTGGAACAATGATTCCAAGTTGCAACAATTGCACGATGAGTTTATAGAAAATACGATTACCAATTTCTATTTACCAATGGGAATTGCTCCTAATTTTTTAATCAACGGAATATATTATTCGGTTCCAATGGTGATTGAGGAAAGTTCGGTTGTGGCAGCAGCAGCTAAGTCAGCTAAGTTTTGGAGTACGCGTGGCGGTTTTAAGGCGACGGTTTTAAATACCGAAAAAATTGGACAGGTTCATTTTTTATACAAAGGTGATTTTCAAAAACTAGAGCAATTTTTTATCCAGATTAAGCCAAAACTTTTCCAAGAAACCGAAAGCATTACCAAAAACATGCAAAAGCGTGGCGGAGGAATTCTTTCTTTAGAACTTAGAGATAAAACAAGTGAATTAGATAATTACTATCAGTTGCACGTTACATTTGAAACCAAAGACAGCATGGGTGCTAATTTCATCAACTCGTGTTTAGAACAATTGGCTAAAACAATAAAAGAACAAGCACAAAATTATCCTGATTTCACTGAAGCCGAAAAAGGCATTACTATCGTGATGAGTATTTTGTCTAATTATGTTCCTAATTGTATTGTTCGTGCCGAAGTTTCCTGTGCTGTTGAAGACTTGGCCGAAAAGAATCCAAAAGTTTCGGGAGAAAATCCACAAGAGTTTGCCGAAAAATTTGTGCAAGCTGTTCGCATTGCTGAGATTGAACCTTATAGAGCTGTAACGCATAATAAAGGAATTATGAATGGTGTAGATGCGGTAGTATTAGCATCGGGAAATGATTTTCGTGCCGTAGAAGCTGGCGTTCATGCTTATGCTTCTCGAAATGGTCAATATTCCAGTTTATCCCATGCCAAAATTGAAAATGGGATATTTAGTTTTTGGATGGAAATTCCGTTGGCTTTGGGAACTGTTGGCGGTTTGACTTCTTTGCATCCATTAGTAAAAATCGCGTTGGAAATATTAGGAAAACCTTCGGCTCAAGAATTGATGCAAGTGGTTGCCGTTACTGGTTTGGCACAAAACTTCGCTGCACTTCGTTCGTTAACCACAACCGGAATTCAAGAAGGACACATGAAAATGCACTTAAATAATATTTTAAATCAATATCAAGCCACATCAGAAGAACGAAAAGCGATTGCCAAATATTTTGAAAATACTGCAATTTCTCATGCTTCAGTGGTTGAATTATTAGAAAATTTAAGAAAGTAACAAGCATAACCCTATCAGGGTTTCAAACCCTGATAGGGTTTTTATACTAAAATGATACAAACTTTTTACAGCAACGGAAAACTCCTCATCACCGGAGAATATGTAGTGCTCAATGGCGCAAAAGCTTTTGCATTGCCTACCAAGTTTGGACAAAATTTAATCGTTGAGGAAGCGACTGATGAACACATTCATTGGACAAGTTATGATAGTGATGGCAGCATTTGGTTTGAAGACACTATACTATTTTCTTCTATCATCAATAAAGAACGTTTTGACGACGTTGCATCTATCAAAAATACCTTAATCGGAATTTTGCATGAAGCTTATTTGATGAATGGTGATTTTATTTCTAAAGGAAAAGGATATACAATTAAAACGGAATTAACATTTCCTAAATTTTGGGGTTTAGGGACATCTTCTACGTTAATTAACAATATTGGGCAATGGTTAGAAATCGATGCTTTTGAGCTGCTGAAAAGAAGTTTTGGAGGTAGTGGTTATGATATTGCGTGCGCTCAAAATAATTCAGGAATACTTTATCAGTTAAAAGAGGATAAACCATCAGTTGAAGTAGTGCATTTCAATCCAATTTTTACAGATAAAATTTATTTCATCTATTTGAATAAAAAGCAAAATAGCCGAGAAGCTATCGCAGCATATCATAGGAACAATGCCAATGTTCAAAAAACAATTCCAATGATTGATGCTATAACTAAAACAGTAGTGGAAGCAAACCAACCAAAAGAATTTGCACAAGCTTTGGAACAACATGAAATTATAATGAGTAATGTTCTAGAATTGACCACTATTAAAGAAACACTTTTTCAAGATTTTGATGGAGTGATAAAAAGTCTTGGTGCTTGGGGTGGCGATTTTATAATGTGTATTTCAAAGCAAAACCCAACGGACTATTTTAAAGAAAAAGGGTTTGAGGTTGTGGTGCCTTATGGTGAGATGATATTATAAAAATGCAAGTTTTTGGTTTTAGAACTATTAGGAGCGAATCGCTTGCGCACTCTTGCCATCCATTTTCAAATGTAAAAAAGACGAACTTATAGCTCGACTTTTTACTGTAAATGTTTATTATTTACTGATTTACAAATGGTCAAATGGTTGATTTTTGTGCATCACTAACTTTGGAACATTACCTGATGATTTTAATCATTTTCCAACTTTATCTAGATACTCTAAAATCTCATCTCTAGTCTTCCTCATTTGAGACCGGTCATGTTTGCCAGTTTCACTTTCAAAGTCTTCATATTTATAATATTTTGAAGTTAAAATTTCTCTCAAACTAAAAGCTTCTTGAGTTGATTTATCTAATCCTCCAATGATAGAAACGGTATCAGGAATAGCTATTTTTTTTTCTATAACAAAACACTTCAAAATTTCCATACTATTACCTGAAAGCGCAACCGCCAAAACCCCTTCACATATTTCAGAATCTGGTTGTCGATAGCAACAGTTGATATCTGCACCACTATCAACCAATAGCTTAATAAGATCCAAACATTCATTAACTCTAGCTGTATTTGCATGAATAGCAACAAGGAGTGGAAAACTATTGTAAAAAGTATATTCTGGTTGTGGATTTTTTATTTCTAAATTAGGGTCTGCTCCAAACTGCAACATGCTTTTTACATAAAACAGATCACAATTAGAAACTCTCTCCAATGACATTGTATTTTCAATACCATAAATAAGCGGTGTAGCATTTGCTGGATTTCCTAATAATAAATTGGGGTTAGCTCCTGCTTTTAATAATGCTAAAAAAGCATTTTTTTTATCATTATGAATTGATAATGCAAGTAAAGTCTGTTGATATTCTGGGTCTTTAAAATCTATTTCTAATTTTTCATTCTTTAAAATTTTAGTAACTTTTTCAGCATCGTCAGCTCGAACTGCTTTTGCCAAATTCCATACTGGAGTTTTTTTGAAATTATCAAAATTGTATCCTCGTTGTTCTAAATTTAATGCACAAGAATTTAAAACTATTCCAAGCATAAAAACTATTAAATATTTTTTCATTTGTATTGAAATTTGAGTTTAAAAACACCTTGGACTTTGAGAAACTACGATGTCATCTTCATCCACTATTTTACGCGATAGCGCATTCTAAGATAAAAAACAAATCTAATAAAATAACTTCTACTCATTATCAATACTCCATAATTTCAATATGATTTTATAAAAGCAATCGCTAAAGGTTATCATATTAGAATAAAAAAATCCCGAAGCATAACTTCGGGATTTTCTTTATGAAACGTAGAACGATTAATAAAAATCAGCTCTGTTATCTTGAATATCAGCATCATCTTTCAGGGCTTGTAGAAATCTTCCGGCATTGCCCACAGCTTGTGGTTTTAATTTAGTCACATAGTCCGTATATTTTGGTAACGCAGGGGCTTTGGTCACTACTTTAGTTGCAATTACATATACGCCTGAGTTTCCTTCAATAGGTTGAGAAACTTTACCTGATTTTGATGAAAATGCCATTCCTACTACTTTTGGCTCAAAACCAGCTCCAGGAACATTTGGATTTTCAAGGGTTAAATCGGCAGCATTCGCTACAGTCACTTTGTTAGCAGCGGCAATGGCGGCTAGCGAACTGCCTTTCATTTTAGCACTAATTTTTTCGGCTTTCTTTTTATTCTTTAAAATAGGTTCTACCTGTGGTCGTGCATCTTCAACAGCCATTAACCCTTTTTCGTTTACTTTTTTCAATTTAGCAATAACATGTCCTACGTTCACAATTTCAAAACGTTTTACATTACCTATTTTAGTGCCACTTTCAAAAGCCCATTTTACTATTTGTCTTTGGTTGCTCATTGAACCAAAGTTCTCGTCAACAGCTTTCACTCTTACCGATGGATTTACGGTTAGCTTCATTTCTTTGGCTAAAGCCGCAAAATCTTTACTAGCAGCGTCCATTTCAAATTTGGTAGCTTGCGTATAAATCTTATCGTTTGTCACTTCTGATGGCTCAATTTTTTGCGCAATCGTTGCTAGTTTAATGGCATCTTGCTTATCGGTTACATTAATTACGTGGTATCCAAATTCCGTTTCTACCAAACCTATTTTTCCAATAGGGTTATTAAACACAAAATCGTTGAATGGTTTTACCATTTGACCTGGAGAAAAGTAGCCTAAATCGCCGCCTTGTTGTGCTGATGAGTCATCTGAATTAGACATAGCTAGAATCATAAACATCGAAGGATTAGCTTGTGCTTGTGCCAATAAACCTTCGGCTTTCGCTTTGGCTTGTTCTTTTGTTCTTTTTTCTTTTTTATTAGGTACTTGTGTTCCTTCCCAGCTAATTAAGATGTGACTGGCTTTAGATTTTGCGCCTGCTTTTCTTCCTAACGATTTAGAAATGCAGTAATAATTATTGTACATATAAGGACCATAAATGGCACCAGTAGCTAAGTTGAATAATTGTTCTGCATTTTCTGCTGGCAAATCTTGTTTGGAAACATAGGTCGAGTCAAATGGAATATCAGAATTCATGTTAACAAATTCAGCCACATTAGAAGCCGATTGAAAACCAGGAATGGTATCGTTTTTACCTGTTTCTTTGTTGTATCTAACACTTGGAAGTAAAAGGGCATCCACGTTTTTCTTAATCTCAGCCTCGTCTTGTGCCGATGGTTTTTCTTCGATTAATACATAATCCAATTCGCGAGATTCCTCTGATTTGAATTTCTTTTCCTTAGTTTTCATGTATGCAATAATCTCATCGTCAGAAATTTTTACATCACTATCTTTAATAGTTGAAAACGGAACAGCTACAAAATCAAAATTTACTTTGTTCATTTCTGCTTCATATTTCATTTTTCCTTCGGCTTCGGTAGTATACATCGCGCCTTTCACTAAGGAATTATAAATTTGATATTTAGCGTTCAACTCAGCATCCTTTTCTCGGTCTTTCAACATTTGAATTCCCTCAGGGTTTGATTTAAAGTATTCTTTAAATTTCATCAAATCAAATTTTCCTGCAGCATTGAGGAACATTTGGTTTTGGCCAATGTTGGGATCGGCTTTGAATACTTCTACAATATGTTTTTCGCCTACTCGAAGACCTAATTTTTCAAATTCGGCGGTAAGTAAAGCGATGCTGACTTCTTGATTCCATACTTGATTGGAAGCTTGCATAGCCGTCATGGTTTGCCCATTTTGTCCGTTTTTTTCAGTATTAGCTACTTTGATTCTAAAATCTTCAAAAGAAATATCTTTTCCGTTAACACTTCCTACTTCTTTTGAAAAGCTTTTCATGCCGCTGCTAAATAAATCTTGCACTACAAAAGCCAATAAAGCAAAACCAATTGCGAGTAAAAGTAAACCTGAACGTTTTCTAATTTTTGATAAAACTGCCATTTTTATTCTTGTTTATTTATTTTCAGTCTGCGAAAATACAATTATATGTTAAATAATAATACTTACAGCGTTATAATTTCATTTATTTTTTTGATTTTCAATAGAAATTAATCTAGCCAACTCATTTTTACTATTTCAATTTTCTTGTTGGTTGCTGCTTCAATGCTCAACTGGAAATTTCCGATGGTAAATTGAGTTCCTTTTTGCGGAATTTCTTTCGAAAAATCAACAATAAAACCACCTAGAGTGCTGTACGAGTCATTTTCGGGAATATTTAATTTATAGGTTTCATTTAAATAGGCTACATCGTGTCTGGCTGAAAAAAGGAAGCTGTTTTTTTCTATTTGTTGTTCAACTAATGCTTCATCTGAGTCGTGTTCGTCTTCAATTTCGCCAAAAAGTTCCTCAACAATATCTTCCATCGTAATGATGCCTGATGTTCCACCATATTCGTCTAAAACTACAGCCACACTTTTTCGTTTCTTAGTGAGCAAATCCATAGTGTCTTTGATGAAAACCGTTTCTGGAACAAATTCAACAGGAATTAGTATTGATTTTATGGTTCTTGGTTTTTTAAATAATTCAAAAGAATGAACATAACCTATAATATCGTCTAATGTATTGTGATAGATTAAAATTTTTGAATACCCTGTTTTAATAAACAGTTCTCTTAATTCAACCACAGAACTATGCAAATCTACTGCTACAAGTTCTGTGCGAGGTGTCATAATATCTCGTGCTTTTACCCCTGAAAATTCAAGCGCATTCTGAAAAATTTGAATTTCGGAGTCTACATTTTGATTGTCTTCTATGGAATTCATTTGTTCGGTGATGTAATTTCCTAATTCTACTTTGCTGAAGGAAAGCGTGATTTGGTCGCCTTCGGTTTTAAAAAACTTTTTTAGAACAAAATCTGAAATCCCAATTAAAAAAGAAGAGATGTAGTAAAACATCGTGTAAAAGAAATAAGCAGGTAAGGCGAAAATTTTAATGAAACTATTAGCATAAATCTGAAAAAAGACTTTGGGTAAAAACGCGGAGGTTAGCAAAACAACTAGGGTAGAAATAATGATTTGAAGAAATATATTTGACAAATCAGATAAATTTAGCCCTAATTTTATGAACCAATTCATCAAAAGATCGCCCATAAAAAAGCCAAATATGACCCTGGTGATCGTATTGCCCACTAGCATTGAAGCAATAAATTTTGACGGTTTGCGCGTTAGTTTTGTTAAAATTTTAGAAATAAAATCATCTTGTTTCTTCTCGATTTCAAGATATATTTTATTGGAGGAAACAAAAGCAATTTCCATTCCTGAGAAAAAAGCGGAAAGTATCAAACAAACGGTGATTATTCCGACTTCCATTTATTATGGTTTTTTATTTCTTTCTGCAAATTTCTTGGCAAAATTTCTTCTAAAAAAGAACATAAACACGCCGATTGCGGTAAATCCAAATCGTAAATAAGCGCCTTCTTTATTTCCTGCATTGTACTCTCTGATGCCATCGATAGCAAAAAGGATGGCAGCAATTAAATAAGCGTATTGGGTAAATTTTAAATAGTTCATAAGTTATTCTGATTGGATTTCTCCTGATATTTTTTGTGAATTAATTATTTTGAAATCTTTACTAAAATCTATTCCTTCACCATAGGAAACTCCTTTTAGTGAGGTAAATTTAAACTTTTTTTCGGTAAAAAACCATTCGTTTTTTTGGTCATAATACAATTGTTCGGTTTCAAGAAGTTCGCCGCTTTGATTGGATATTTTTACTTTTCCTTGTAAATCAATAATGTTGGTCGCTTTATATGAAATGGCATAATTAGCATCGATATAGGTTTCTTTTGCATTTTTATCATAAAGCGTCAGATGCATTCCTTTTGGAAATTCGGTGTAAGGAAACTCCACAGTGGCATAATCTAGCATTTTCGGGCTAATTAAATTGGCTGTAATTCGTCCGGAGTCGGTATATTTTAAATTTATAGAATCGGCGTCACCGCTTGGAGCAAACTCTGTAATGCCCATTTTTTTCACCTCATTAAAATTACTTTCACATGAAATACTAGTGACACATAATACTACTGATGCTAAAAATAAAGAAAATTTATTTTGAAAAAAGCGAGTCATTATTTAGATGGGAATGTGATGGTTTCATTAATCCAACAGCCTATCTTTATAGACTTGCCGTTCATTTTTTCTTTATTTATATCAGTTGAAGATACTGATTTAGAAGCAAATTCACTGGCCATTTTATCGGCTGTAGTTTTTAATTTTGTATCAGCAATACTTGCTTTATTTAGTGTTTGAATGGCCAAATAATAAATAGCTTTCTTTTCAAATTCAGTATTGGCGCATTGTGCGCTACTATTTGTATATAATTGTGCTAAATACAAGTAGGCTTTGCCCATTTTTGGATTGGCATCTAATGCCTTGTTTAAATATTCTTTGGATTTTGCTTTTTCTCCACTCAATAATCCTGTTGCTAAAGTATAATAAATTGTGCTCTTTACCACAGGATTTTGTTCTAGTTGTGCTGACTCGTCATAATATCGAATAGCTTCTTGAAATTTTTTTTGTTTCATCGAAGCCAACGCCATGAAATAACTAGATTGAGAAGTAACCTGGACCGAATAAAGTTTTTCTGCCATTGTAGTAAAAATGGGTTTGGCGCTGCATTTTGCTGATAACGTATTTAAAGCTTGTGTTATCCATTGGATGTTTTCTTGGTTTTCTGCAATCTTCTTTTCATAATAAACGCTCAAGTTGTCGCAAGTTGTCACGTCTTTAGCTAAAGCATTGATGCCTCTTTTTGCTGCACTGTAATCTTCTTTTTTATCAGCATTTGCAACTTCAAGTTGAGCAAGCAACGAATTTACCAATGTATATTTTTCAATTAAAACGTCAGAAGTAATTGATTTGTCATTTTTAAATTTTTCGATGTAAAAATTAAAATAAAGATAGATGGCACTTGGATTGTTTACGCTATTTGGAGCATTTTTAAACCCGTTTTCTAGCAATCCAAAAATTTCTTCTTTCGAATCAATTTTATTATCATGTAAAGTCATGGCTTTATTTACTTCATAATCTGTCGAAGCCAAAGGAAAATATTTATTGTATTGATCATACAATTTCATTTTTTCTCTTACTAAAACTAGTTTATCGTCTTCATTTGTAGCATTATCAATTTTAAATTGAAAAAGAGTAAATCCATCGGTATAAATATCCTCATTTTCTTTTGGACAATTTTTTTTCACTTCGCTCCAAATTTCAAATGCTTCAACTACTTTTCTTTCCTTGTAAAGTTGCTTGTATGCCTCTGACTTAGCCACGCAGTCATACTTTTGCGCGCTTACTGTAATAACAGAAAACAGGCCAAGTATTGAAAGTAGTTTTTTCATATCTGTACTTTTATTAATCGTATTTACGTTTGACAAACCATCGGTCACTAAAGGACAATCCAACAACAAAGTTGATATAGTTTTCTTCTACCAAACCGTTAAAAACCGTACCTCTTTTCCCAATTTCAACTGCAAAATTTAAATTTGAAAAAGTCCCGTTTAAAGGCATACCTACTCCAAAAGTTCCCGCAAAATCAGTTATAGATTTGTTTTGAAGTACTAGACCTGTATTTTCATAGCGCAATCCCGCTCTGTAAGTGAGACGTTTGAAATAGCTTGAAAAAGAACTGTAGTTTGGAATAAAATATCCTCCTATATTATAACGAATCGTATTTTCAAAAAAGTTCTCTTCAATGTCATCAAAACGGTTTGTCAATACACTATTGTTTATAAATGAAATTTCTGCACCAACAAGCCATTTTTTAACTTTACCATATCCCGTTCCAATGGTTAACTTAGAAGGTGTGGTTATCGTACTTTGTGGCACGTCAATAGCTGCGGTCTCAATAACACCAACTGCTCCAGAACTTAAAAACTGAATAATATCAATACTTCGCGTATTATTTAGTCTCAATTTCGACTCGGGAGTATAGGCTAAGCTAGAAAAAAAAGAACGATTATTTTTGAACTTTGTTTGGTAGGTTATCCCAAAATCAGCATTAACACCTTGTAAATCTGATAAATTATTTTCCCGTGTACCATATTCAATTCCGTTAATGAAACGCAAACTTGTTGTTTCAATAGTTCCAAAGTTGTATTGAAAAGAAACACCGATATTAATTTTTTTGGTTAATTGATAACCAGCACCAGCAAAAACTCTGTTGACACCACCAATACCGTTGAACCGAGAAAAAATAGGAGGAGTATCACCTGACAAACTTTGAATTTTGTAGCCTACAGATGAGTAAGGAAATAATCCAATTGAAAAACCTAATTTACCAGTTGGAATTCCCACTGCAAAATAATCAAGAGTGGTTCGATTAGCATTTTGCTCTTGGGTTTCCGTTTTATAATTGTTTGTGTTATAGGCTCCAGCGGCTGTAAAAGTAGTTAATTTAAGACTTGCTAAATGCGCTGGATTTTGAATATTTAGATGAATACTATCCGGAAAAACAGAAACTCCACCCATCGCTCGTGTATCAACAGTTCCTTTAAAACGAACATCGCCGATACCATAAAAAGAGTAAGGCGATGATGTACCTTCTTGAGCAAAAGCAGTAAGTGTAATAAGCAAACAGATGTTTACTATAATTTTTTTAATCATTTTTGATTGTATTGAAAGGTTTGGTTCAAGCTCTCTAAAAGAAAATTTGAATTGGCAAATATGGTATTTTTTAATCGTTCAGCCAAAAATTCCGCATCGCCTCCGGTTAAAATTATGATAAATTTAGCGTATTGTTCTTTGTATTGTGCAATAAACCCATCTATTTCGTGAATAACGCCTTGAGCGACACCTGAGTGAATTGAATCGTGGGTTGAATTACCGATAAAATTTTCAGGATATTCTCTAGAAAGTAAGGGTAATTTTGCTGTGTATTGATGCAAAGCTTCGTATCGCAATTTTATGCCAGCAGAAATAGCGCCACCAAGATAGTTGTTGTTTGAGTCGATAAAATCATAAGTAATGCATGTTCCTGCATCAATTACTAATCTGTTTTGGTTGGGAAATTGTAGCACAGCACCACATGCTAAAACCATTCTATCGATACCAAGAGTTTCGGGAGTACTGTATAAATTAGTAAAGGGAAATTTATCTTTATTGGTGATGTAAAAAACAGTAATTTTTGACGAATACTTTAGAAAGTCAGTTTTTTTAAGGTTTCCAACAGATGCAATCACCATTGTTGTTATCTTTTCAAATTTATCTAGAATAAAATCTATTTTTGAAATCAATTCTTTTTGATCAAAAAAAAGTACATCGATAAGTGTACTTTCTTTAAAGACAGCTGCTTTTATTCGAGTATTTCCTATATCAATAGCTAAAACCATAGGGTGATTTTTGATTTGGCAAAGTTACAAATTGTTTTTTTTAAGAATTTGTTTTGGATAAATTAAAAATCCTTCTATATTTGCACCCGCATCAAAAAAGGTACCTTAGCTCAGTTGGTAGAGCAATGGACTGAAAATCCATGTGTCCCTGGTTCGATTCCTGGAGGTACCACTGAAACCCATCACTGAAAAGTTGATGGGTTTTTTGTTAAATCTAGACTATGCATTGTTTATATATAACCCGTTGGGTGTAATTATTTGAAGTAAAATAAATTGATTAGATATTGGTCAAGATACTGAAATGCAGTATCTTGAAGTCGCAAAACAACCAATATCTATGTCAAATATAGTAAAAAATTATTTTAGAGTTTTAGAAGTTATAAGTTCTTTGAATTGTGAATTAGAATATAAATCAGATGTTGGCAGAAAACAAAAAATGTCTGATTTAGAAGTAGTTGCATTGAGTTTAACCGCTGAATTTATGTCTATTGATAGTGAAAACTCCTTATTTAAAGAGATAAACAAAGAACAAATTTCTAATTTAATTGAGCGAAGTCAATTCAATAAAAGAAGGCGAAAATTGTTTTTATTTTTAGAAGAAGTAAGAATAAAATTAGCCTCTCGATTTTTAGAATTTGAAGATTATTATATTGTCGATAGTATGCCGTTGGAAATTTGCAAGTTTGCTCGTCATAGGAGAATTAAAATTTGTAAAAATGAGTTTGAAACTGCTCCTTCAAAAGGGTTTTGTGCTTCTCAAAATAACTGGTTTTACGGATATAAATTACATGGAGTTTGTTCTATAGATGGTGTTTTTCATTCTT